>NZ_JBPYDC010000023.1:0-43653 GCF_051847575.1 Psychrobacter sp. 1U2 | reverse complement strand
AGAATAAGTCATCGTTATTAATATCTTTCTCTCAGTTTTAAAAGTATTGTATCTTATTTATAAAAGACTGACTATATATTGTCCATGAGAACACCATTAATTATAATTGTTGAACGTAGTCTAACTTTCTTAGACTACGTTTTTTTATTTAACTTATAATTAAATCTTACAAGCACCGCCAGCACAATCATCTTCCATATCCGCTTGTGCATCGTTCGCTCCATCACGCGTGTTGTGATAATACAACGTCTTCACACCCATTTTATAAGCGTTTAGCAAATCTTTTAGCAATATCTTCATCGGTACACGGCCGCCTTCATAACGAACCGGATCATAGTTGGTATTAGCCGAGATACTTTGATCGACGAATTTTTGCATGATAGCGATAAGCTTGAGGTAGCCATCGTTATTTGGCATTTGCCACAGTAGCTCGTATTGACCACGCAGCTTCTCAATATCTGGCACCACTTGCTTTAATATGCCATCTTTAGACGCTTTGATAGAAACCAGACCACGTGGTGGCTCGATACCGTTAGTGGCGTTAGCGATTTGGCTTGAGGTCTCAGATGGCATCAGCGCGGTTAGGGTAGAGTTACGTAGACCGTGCTCGGTGATCTCTTGACGCAAGCTTTCCCAATCGAGATGTAGTGGCTCTTGGCAGATGTTATCCAAGTCAGACTTATAAGTATCGATCGGCAAGATACCTTGCGAGTAAGTGGTCTCATTAAAGGCAGGGCACGCGCCTTGCTCTTTGGCCAATTTGTTTGAGGCTTTCAAGAGATAGTATTGCAGCGCTTCAAAGGTTTGATGGGTCAGGCCTAGTGCTGAATCATCTGAATAGCGCACGCCATTTTTCGCAAGATAGTAGGCATAGTTGATGACGCCAACGCCAAGGGTACGGCGACGCATACTGCCATTTTCAGCAGCTTTGACCGGATAGTCTTGATAGTCGAGTAGGGCATCGAGGGCGCGCACGATTAATTCTGCGGGCTCTTCGATATCGCTGACGCTCTCGACTTTACCTAGATTGACCGCTGATAGCGTACAAAGCGCGATTTCACCTTCTTCGTCATTGATGTTATCAAGAGGTTTCGTCGGTAGCGCGATTTCCATACATAGATTGGACTGGCGAATCGGTGCAACGCTCGCGTCAAACGGGCTATGGGTATTGCAATGATCGACGTTTTGGATGTAGATACGGCCGGTGCTAGCACGCTCTTGCATCATCAGGCTAAACAGATCTGCCGCTGGAATCTGGCGCTGACGTACAGAAGGGTCGCCTTCGTACTTGGTGTAGAGCGCTTCAAACTTCTCTTGATCTTCAAAGAACGCATCGTACAGACCTGGGATGTCATCCGGCGAGAATAGGGTGATGTCTTGGCCTTTGATCAGGCGAGTGTACAAGGTTTTGTTGATTTGTACGCCGTAATCCATGTGACGCACACGGTTGTCTTCGACACCGCGATTGTTTTTGAGTACAAGGAGTGATTCAACTTCTAAATGCCATAGTGGATAGAAGAGAGTCGCGGCCCCACCGCGCACGCCGCCTTGCGAGCAGCATTTGACTGCCGTTTGAAAGAGCTTATAAAACGGGATGCAGCCGGTATGCTGAGCTTCACCGCCGCGGATAGGGCTACCCAAAGCGCGAATACGGCCAGCGTTGATACCGATGCCAGCGCGCTGCGAGACATAACGCACGATAGCGCTGGTGGTAGCGTTGATAGAGTCGAGGCTGTCACCGCATTCGATAAGTACGCACGAGCTGAACTGGCGCGATGGCGTACGTACACCTGACATGATAGGCGTCGGTAGTGAGATTTTAAATTGTGAGGTCGCGTCATAAAAGCGTTTGACGTAACTTAAGCGCTCAGCTTTATCGTAATTGGCAAATAGACACATGCCAACGAGCATATAAAGGAACTGCGGGCTCTCATACACCGTTTTAGTTACGCGGTCTTGCACGAGATATTTACCCGCCATTTGCTCAACAGCAGCATAGGCAAGATTCATATCGCGCCAGTGATCGAGATAGGCTTCTAGCTCATCGAATTCTGCGCGGCTGTAATCTTTTAGGATATGTTCGTCGTATTTGCCCGCTTCAGTTAAGGTGGTGACATGATCGAATAGATGTGGCGGCTCGAACTGGTTATAAGCGATCTTACGTAGATGGAAGATTGCGAGGCGAGCGGCTAGATACTGATAGTCGGGCGTCTCTTCTGAGATTAAATCAGCGGCTGACTTGATGATAGTCTCGTGGATATCACGGGTTTTGATCCCTTCATAGAACTGAATGTGCGATTTGAGCTCCACTTGTGAGACTGACACATTATCTAAATCGTGAGCGGCCCATTCGATCACCTTATGGATTTTATCCAAATCTATAGGCTCTAGGCGTCCGTCGCGTTTGGTTACTTGAATATTATCAATATGTGTCATACCGCCCTCATAAATTATCAATAGTTAGTCGTGTTACTCAGTCAAAAACTGGCCTATAGTGTTATCGACTTCTTTTATTAAGCAAGCTATAACCAGAAAGCTTCCGTGCTTTTTTAGGCAAAAGAATACCGAAGGCTCTATTGAGGTGAAAACCCCTGAGCACTACATATAGCGTATTTGTTAGTAAGTAGACACAATATAGCGGGAATATTTTGAAAATGCTATATTGATTTTAGATTGGATTTATGTTGTTGAGGCGCTAAATTTAAGCAAAGAGTGATGGCATAAGGCCTAGAAGATATGTAAAGAATAATAAAATTTTTTATAAAAAATAGCTTGCTTTTTATTTTTGCTAATTTGATATCTCTGGCACAGATAACAGCAGTGCCAAGAGCAAAATAACGGCAGAGATTGTACCCGATAAGCACAGTCAATGCCATAGATAATCGTCACCTAAACAGTGACGATTTTCGATGTACTTTTCAATATGAAAAAAGATATGACTCGCTAAATAATGGCTTAGCTTAGATAGCTCGGTAACTCGTTTTGGCAGTACCTCGCAAGAAACTTGCTTTTATACCACCATACGTACCGTTTGGGCCTTATCAAGCGCAGCATAAAGCTCATTAACTTGCTCAACGCTAGTGAGATACAAATTGACCCGCGCTGAATGAAAGCGGTTCGTCTTTGAAGGTTTGACTTCAATAGAAGCTAAATCAAAATCAGGGAACTGACTGCCCAAAATGAGTTTAAGCTCATTGAGTAGGGTCTCGTGCTCGCCCTCATGACCGATCACACTCATAGGATAGTTCATGGGAAATTCCCACAGCTCTGGATTTTGAATGTCTGTTTTTTTACCTTTCAAAATACCGTCGTTGGCGACTAATTCGGTGACTTTGACGTCTCTTTTGCTGGTTTGCTGATTGTCAGGATTGTTTTTTGGATCGTTACTCATAATGAAACCCTTATTGTTTTTTGAGGACTAATGTCTTTTAGCTGCACACAAAAAAGCTGAGACTCGCTCAGCTTTTTTACTCACTGCCTGCTAATGTCTTGCCTTCTTTATAAGGCTTTAACAGCGCTTTTTCAAGAACCTATGTTAGTCATTCTCAAGGAATGAGCGCAGATGCTCAGAGCGAGAAGGGTGGCGCAGCTTACGTAGTGCTTTGGCTTCGATCTGACGAATACGCTCACGAGTGACGTCGAACTGCTTACCGACTTCTTCTAGAGTGTGGTCGGTCGGCATATCGATACCGAAACGCATTTTGAGCACGCGTGCTTCACGTTCGGTTAAGTTGCCTAACACATCACGAGTCGCTTCACGCAGACCCGCTGAGGTCGCATCATCGACAGGGCTTGAAATCGTACCATCTTCGATAAAGTCGCCTAAGTGCGAATCTTCATCATCACCGATAGGTGTCTCCATAGAGATCGGTTCTTTGGCGATTTTCAGTACTTTACGGACTTTGACTTCGTCCATCTCGAGACGTTCGCCTAATTCCTCAGGCGTGGGCTCGCGGCCCATTTCTTGCAAGAGCTGACGCGAGACGCGGTTGATTTTGTTGATGGTCTCAATCATGTGTACTGGGATACGAATGGTGCGCGCCTGGTCAGCGATAGAGCGAGTAATCGCCTGACGAATCCACCAAGTGGCGTAGGTCGAGAACTTATAACCGCGGCGATATTCAAACTTATCGACTGCTTTCATCAAGCCAATATTACCTTCTTGAATGAGATCCAAGAACTGTAGACCACGGTTGGTATACTTTTTGGCAATCGAGATGACCAGACGTAAGTTAGCCTCTACCATCTCTTTTTTGGCGCGGCGTGCTTTGGCTTCACCAACCGCCATGCGGCGCGCAACATCTTTCATATCAACGATTTCCATGTCGAGCTGCTGCTCATAGTCACGGATTTTACGCTGCAAAAGAATTACATCGTCAGTAACTTTCTCTAACGTCTCAGCAAAGGCAGGCTTGCCTTTGAGGCGCTCTGTGAGCCAGTCGACGTTGGTCTCGTTACTTGGGAAGGTCTTACGAAACTCGCTACGCGGCATACGACCACGGCGAATGACCAGACGCATAATCTGACGCTCTTGCTTACGCACATCATCATAGACATCGTGCATAATCGCCATGACCTGATCAGACATGCGATTGTTCAGTTTAAGCATCATAAAGCGCTCAGCAAGCAAGGCATAAGCGGCTTTTGCTTGCTCGCTACCACGGCCATATTCGATTAAGGCTTTTTTGGCGGTGATAAATAAGTCTTCGATCTCCTCAACACGCAGGCGTACCGCTTCTGGATCGATACCGCCGCTTTCTTCCTCTTCAGCTTCTTCTTCCTCGACGTCATCTTCGTCTTCATCGTCATCGAGCTTGCTCTTATCTTTAGCTTTGAGGACAGGTGCTTTTTCTTTCTCCTCACGGGCCTTTTCTTTTTCTTCTTTAACGCGATCTTTTTCTTCTTTAGCTGCCAGACGATCTTCTTCAGTTTCAGGATCTAAAAAGCCGGTAATCACATCAGAGAGTTTTTTCTCACCCTCTTGAACCTTTTGGTATTCATCAAGCACAAACTGTACCGTACCAGGCCAGTAGGCCATCGCATGCTGTACATCGCGGATACCTTCTTCGATACGTTTAGCGATAGCGATCTCGCCTTCACGAGTCAGTAGATCAACGGTACCCATCTCACGCATATACATACGTACAGGGTCAGTGGTGCGTCCAGGTTCTGTCTCAACAGAAGCGAGTACGGCTGCTGCTTCATCCGCTGCCATATCATCATCGCTTGAATCATCGCTCATCAAGATATCATCGGCATCAGGAGCAGATTCAAAGATTTTGATCCCAACGTCCGTCAGCATTTGTACGATATCTTCGATCTGATCGCTTTCGGTAATAGAGTCTGGAAGTTGATCATTCACCTCAGCATAGGTGAGATACCCTTGCTCTTTACCCATCTGGATTAAGGTAGCTAGCTGGGAGGTGGACTTAGATAAGGACTTATCGTTCATAATTACTCGCTTGCATCGGGCATTGTCATAAAAAGGCATAAAGGCTAAGCGCTTAGATTGACCAGTAAGCTTAGCGATTAATCGTCATCTGTTATAACAATGAGTTGATATGAATAAGGGCTCAAAAACATCAATACTATAATTAAATTACTATAATAAAAAATAACAAAAACAAAAAATTATAAAATAACAAAAAATTGGTTCAAATCGCTCAAATCAAGCTGATAACGGCGTAGTTTAACACAGACCTATGAAAACAGAATACGGCTAATCAGCGCAGACGCTAGAATCTATGGTTTTTTAACCGCTGATTTTGAAAGCTTGTTGAGCATTATCATAGATGATGGGGTCGGCCTCTAGGGTTTTAAAGGGTTTCGCTAGCATAAAAAGAAAATTAAACCAGTCCTAGCCCATCTGTAGCGATAAGTAAGCCGCAGAGATATGCTCAGCTACCGAGCATCTGGGCAGATTGTTCGGCTTGTTGCGCTCGCATCCAATCATTGAGGTGCTGGGTTTGTTTTCTGACGATGGCTAATTTGACATGATTGGGGTTTTTTATCAGCTCTTGGGTCTTTTTTTGCATATGTAGCTGAAGTAGCTGCATGACTAGAGTCTCAATCAGCGCGTCCAAGCTCAAGATATTTCTGGTATTTAAGGTCTTATAGAAAGGGCCCCAGCTGCGGCTTAGCGACTCTTGCGTATTAGCTGTAAGATTAGATAAGATAAAATGTGCTGCGGCATTGGCATCTTTTGGCAAATAATTCATACAGCGCTTAATCGTACTTACTACATCTATAAGAGGCGCGTCTTGCAAATCCTCCCAAACCAAAGCTCGCATGGCATCATTTGAAGCCTTTTGCTGAATGTGTGCAGGCAAAAGTAAGCTATTGAGCCCTGCTTGCTGCCAAATCATCTCAATAGGATCTTCGCTTAAAGCTAGGGGCTGGAATAAAAAGCACAACTGTAGCTGTTGGCTGATGGTCATATCGCCATCAAAGTCTAACAGAGCATCCTTAGCTTCACTGTTCTGGCTGCGTTTGCCGCCTAGTTTTTGATAGATATCGTTGTTAAGCAAATAGCGAAAGCTACTACCTTTTGGCAAGGATGCCGTCAGTGTCCGCACTTGCGACATAAGCTTAGCTTTACCTTCTGCTAAGCTCATATCATAACGCTCGCTTAAGTAAGCAAAGATATATTGCGACAGCGGCATGGCGTTTTTAATCTGCTCGCGCATAGCCTCATGGCCATGACTTTTAATAAAGGTGTCGGGATCATGATTGTTTGGCAACGTCAAAAACCTAAGCTCTTTGTCATCCGCGAGCACTGGAAGTGCCACCTCGAGCGTGCGCCAAGCTGCTTTTTGTCCGGCGCTATCCCCATCGAAGCTTAAAGTTAGCGTCGGGTTCAAGGTCAAAAGCCTTGATATTTGACTCTCGTTAATCGCCGTACCCATAGAGGCCACTGCGCCATAGATGCCCGCTTGATACAGCGCGATGACATCCATGTAGCCTTCAACGACGAGCCAATCATTAGCCCGCTGCTGGCGCGACTCATAATAACCATAGAGTACGTGCTGCTTATGAAAGACTGGCGAATCTGAGGAGTTAATATACTTAGGCTTGACCTCATCATCGAGGGCGCGGCCGCCAAAGCCAATCGTCCGTCCTTGATTGTCACGAATCGGAAAGATAACGCGATCACGCAATAGATCATAATCACGACCTGACTCCGACTGACGCACGAGCCCTAGAGCCTTGAGTCCTTCTATGTCCTGTGGAAATTCATGCTCAAGGTGCTGCCAGCCAAAAGGCGCGTAGCCTAAGCCAAAATCCTCAACACTCTGCTCAGTGATACCACGGGCGGCAAAGTAATGCTTGGCATGCGGATGCGTGCGCAAATTACGCTGATAAAACTGCTGAATCTGAGTCAACAGCTCATATAAGTTACCGTCTTGTTCATTAACGCTATTGTCTTCCGTTACGGAATAATCATCAGCCATCAGCCAATCAGGCGGCGGCTCGTTATCGATAGGATTATAATCTGCAGGATAATCCAGAGCCGCGGACATGTTGCTGGCATAGCTATCAGGGTAATCACTATTTTCACGGTTATCATAGAACGCGTAATCGCTATGATAGTCAGGCGCATCATCAGAAGTTTGCTGTAGCGGCGAAGATGTGTTTTCTACCGCTTTAGGAGACGAGGGTTGAGTAATGGGTTTAGGCTTAATGCGCTGGTAGCTGACGTTTTTTTGCTCGTCTTTTGGAACTTCGATGCCCGTCTGCTTAGACAGCTCGTCGACTGCTTCCATAAAGGTAAGGTTTTCATAATCGCGCAAAAAACTAATCGCATTACCGCCGACGCTACAACCAAAGCAGTGGTAGATGTTTTTTTGTGGATTGACATAAAAGGAGGGCGACTTTTCACCATGAAAAGGACAGCAGCCTTTAAACTCGCTGCCAGCCCGTTTGAGCGTAGTATGCCGACCAATCATGCTGATCAAGTCAGCTTGGCTATTTAATTGCTCGAGAATGTGGTTAGGAATACTCATAAGGATAAATATTTTAGCACAGAGACTGAGCAAGATTATGCTCAGCTTTTAATTTTGGTGAAATATTTAGAGGTGGCTTTACGCATACCTCATCATGAAGCGCGCTAGTATTTAATATTAGCTTAAAATAAATAAGGTCAACGATAACGTTGACCTTATATTTATCCACTTGCGTCGTACCTTAATACAATATCAGTAAGCCGACTATTCAGTGTCTTCTTCAATGACATCCGTATCGGCAGGCGTGAGCTGAATACGCTCGCTAGTATTGTCATCAGGTAGGGTTGCGCGGCGCACAGGATTGGTGGTTTGCGGATTAACAATAGCGGATCTGGCAGTAGAGCCGGTGCTTGCTTGGTCAGTGATGCGCTCGCTTTCATTTTCAGGCAGACCTAGACCGATATTGACACCGCGATTGTCGCCGGTGACTAGGTTGCTTGAAGAAGCATTAGCATTGCTGGCAGCAGCATTGTCGCTTGGCAGGCGTAGCTGAGTGGCGCTACGAATGATCTGCTCTTTGGTTGCGCCAGTATATTGACCCGTCGCTATCGAGGACTCGCTAATACCTGCACGACCAAGCTTACCAAAGGTTAGCTTGTTTAACCAAGAGCTATCACGTTTGGTGTTGATTTTGACCCGGCCATCATTAGTTAACCAGCTTGGATAGTTAATCTGTAGTAGCGTTTGGTACTCTTGGGCAAGATCAGTAATCCCAAGCTTTTGATGCGCGTAAGTTAAGATAGCTAGCGCTTCAGGAACAGACTCACTTAGCGGATAATATTGTACCACCCACTTGGCACGATTGACGGCCGCGACATAAGCTTCGCGCTCGATATACCAGTTAGCCGCCGTCAGTTCGCTTTGTGCAAACTGATTGTAGATAAAGGTCATACGCTGAGCGGCATCAGGAGAATAAGGGCTATTGGGATACTTATTAACCAGCTCTTGGAAGTTGGCAAAGGCAAGACGTAAATAGGCTGTGTCACGCTCTGCTTGATTAACTTTAAAGATTTTTAAGCCATCAGATGAGCCTTCCATATTAGCGACGCCGCGCACGTAATAGGCGTAACTGACTTGCGGATTAGAAGGATAAAGACGAATGAACTGTTCGGCGCTGGCGGCAGCGAGCTCATAGCTATCATTAGCGTACTGAGCGTACATGACATCTAGCAATGCTTGCTCTGCGTAAGGCCCAGTCGGATAAAAAGTGCGCAAGTTATTCAAGTCATCGATGGCTTGGTTGTAACGTCCTTTGTCGATTTGCGCAATAGCATCGTTATAATAAGCTTGTTCAGACTTTTCGGCCGTCTCAATGGCATCTACATCATCGCCTGTTAGGTTCTTGAAAGTCTGGCAGCCGGCCAAGCTTACACTTAAGGTAAGCAAGGTTATTGAAGATAGTTTGATAAACGTGTTGCCTACAGGGCGCATACTTCTCTCCGCACAAAAGGCATAATAGCAGCGACGCTACTATGCAACATAACAGGTTAATGATAAAAGTCAGTAGTAGCACCAATCGATAGGCTACTAGCAAAAGTTCTGCCTACTTTATAGAATAATGCAAGCTTCGTCTATTTTTTCACAGTTTATTTTCGCAAGCTTAGCGATTTTACCTAACATTGTTCCCAACACCTAACATGGTGCTCACCACTTAAAATTGTGCCTCACATTGTGCCTCACTTAGTATACTCAACCGATATATAGCCGACCCCAAATCAATTAGATTGAGAACGTTATCAACTATATCATTAAGTCTAAGTTAAATAAGTGCTACTGAATGACGGTAACTCAAGCCCCAAACCGCTACGGCAATAGTTTAGCACGAGCGGAGTCAATGGGCGATAATGAAAAGGGTGAATGGGGGTAAATATACAGGAAGTTACCACGATGTTATATTTCAGAGATGTGAGCGCGTTTATTTTTGATAGTCTTTGGTAGCCAGATTTATAGCGGGCTCTAACTAGGCAATACATGCATATGAACCACTTAACCGCCCTAATAACAGATAACTTAATGACGCTGTAGGGCTAGAGCATTTGCCATGCTACAATATAGCACTAATTAACGGGTATTTTATTTTGATAGTTAGTGATTTTAATTATCAAATAATTGTCTATATTTCTATAAAGTGCACTATGGTGACTTTACGACGACTGAATATGCTATGAATGATAATGCCACAAATACAACCCTAAACGCTGATGATGACCTGATCGACAATGAAGCAGCGTTAGTAAACTTCGATGATGACTCTCTTGCGGAAGATGGTCTTATTGATGAAGAAATAGAAGACGATGATGAATCGGACGATGAGCAGCAAGGCTCTCAGCTCGCGGGTCAACGCGTATTAGAAGTCATTGATGTGACTCATACCGTGACTGAAAAAGAGTCAGGCCTACGCATTGATAAGCTTACCTCACAAGTCTTTACCGATTTCTCGCGCGGGCAACTCCAAGGATGGATCACTGACGGTAGTTTGCTGTGCAATGGCAATGTAGAAAGACCCAAATACCGGGTAAAGGCTGCTGACGTTTTACATTTATCCACGACGCTACAGCAGCATAGTGAAGATCAGCCAGAGAATATCGCTATCGAAGTCGTCTATGAGGATGAAGCGGTACTCGTCATCAATAAGCCAGTTGGCATGGTGGTGCATCCTGGCGCCGGCAATCAAACAGGTACGCTGGTTAATGCGCTATTATATCACTATCCGCAGCAGCACCATTTGCCGCGCGCAGGTTTGGTCCATCGTATCGATAAAGATACCTCAGGGCTGCTATTGATCGGTAAAACCAAACCGGCGCAAATGGCGCTGATGGAGCAACTCAAAGATAAGAGTGTATATCGTCATTATCAGTGTGTGGTTGCAGGAGATCAGGCCAGTTTAAGGCGGCATCAAAGGATCGATGCGCCTATCGGTCGCCACCGCAACCAGCGTACCAAAATGACGGTCATGACTGCTGGACGCGAAGCAGTTACCCATCTATTGAAGATTACCCCTTTAAATGAAAACTACTGTTTATTAGATGTCGGCCTTGAGACCGGACGCACGCATCAAATCCGAGTGCACTTGAGTCATATCAGCCATCCTATCGTTGGTGATCGGGTCTATGGGGGTCGTCGTCAGTTGCGTGCCGGTTTAAGCGAGGAGCAGCGCCAAACTATCGGTAGTTTCCCGCGTCAAGCTCTGCATGCTTACGCTTTAGGATTCGTGCACCCGCTTACTGGTGAAGATATCGAAGTCACCGTGCCAATACCAGAAGATATGCAGCAGCTCATAGCGGTATTAAGCGACGATTATGATTTATAATAACTGCTTGTAAGCTCATTTTTAAGCCAATGTACCACGCTAATTTAAACCTATGTGAAGCGCAGAATATGATGGATAAGACAGCGGCTTTAGGCGAGCCACCAGTGCGATTAATCGCTCAGCTTGACGGTGTCTATATTTTTCAAACCCAAGCTTTTACTGCTGATGATAATGACCTGCTTGCGGCCAAAAGCGAGCAATTGCAAAAAGGCCAAGCAAGCTATGGGGAGTTTAATCTAGGCTTACATGTCAATGACGCCAGTTTGCTCGTATTGATGAACCGTATGCGCTTATTGAGCAAGATCAATGAGCAGCTAAGCGCGCAAAATTCAAACGCGCAACCACCAATAATTGATCGCCTGCATTGGGTCAATCAAGTGCATGGCAAGCAGGTTTATGACATTAATAATAGCGCTGATGATGCACGTCATAACATCAAGCTGAGCATGTGCCCGGTAGATGCTGACGCGATGATTAGCAAGCAAGCTGGTACGGCTTTAGCGATTATGACTGCAGATTGTGTGCCTATTGTGTTGTACCAACCGGCGACTCGCCAGATTGCAGCGATTCACGCTGGCTGGCAAGGGATTTCGTGCGGAGTTATCAAAGCGACTACTGAGCGTTTCGATAGCAGTGAACCTATCATCGCTTGGATAGGGGCCTGTATTAGTCAGGCCAATTATGAAGTAGGTACTCAAGTATTAGAAAAGTTATTAGTTGGCTGCACTGATAATGAGTTACTAGACTCGATAACTCTCAATAATTTTGCATCTTTATTTAGTAGCTCTGCTTTGATGGAAAGCGAGATAAGTAATGACAGCAGTCTAAACAATAAAATCAATAATGGCGATTTACATAAGAGTATTGATAAATTATCAAATCGCGCTACCCTAAGCACAGATAATATATCTCCCAATAAAATTAAGCTCAACTTACCGAAGCTCGCTGCTGCACAACTAGCGCATTTAGGGGTACAAATAGCGAATGATACCGCTATTGCCTGTAGCTATGAGGATACTAGCTATTACTCTTATCGTCGCCAGACCCATTTACAACAGCCAGCTACAGGGCGTATGGCTTTAATCATTGCCCTCAGCCACTAAATGCTACTTACTCCATAAACCAATTCATTATTAGAGCCCGTATGACTACACCTATAGCCGCGACGGCAAACCATCCTAATAGAACGTCTGACTTATCCATAGCTGTTGTTTATCACAGTAATTATGGACATACCAAGCGTGTTGCAGAAGCTATCGCTACAGGCGCTCGTCAGCAGTTGGCAGATACACAAGTGAAAGCTATCGATGTCCATGATGTCGATTGGGATTTTTTGGATCAAGCCGATCTCATTGTGTTTGGCAGTGCGGTATATATGGGCAGCTTAACGGCTGGACTGAAGATCTTTATGGAGGAGACCTCAAAGCGTTGGTTCCATCGTAAGTGGGAAGGCAAGTGGGCGGCAGCCTTTGCCAATTCAGGTGGACTGAGCGGCGACAAGCTTGCCGTATTACAACAAATCAATTTGTATTGTATGCAGCATGGGATGAATTGGATTGGTTTGCCACTGATGCCAACGGGACACGGCGAGAATGATCTAAACCGGCTATCGAGCTACTTGGGTTTGATGACGCAATCTGCTGATGGACCGCCAGAGGAAACTCCGGGTAAAGGCGATATAGATACTGCGATATGGTTTGGTAATCATTTAGCTAAGACGATTATCAAGCACCAACCAGCAAACGGTTGATAGTCGAAAACAATTGATAAAACAATTGATAAAAAGTCACTAAGTGGCTAGCCGAGCAAAAAGGCAGATATCTAAATGATATCTGCCTTTTTAGTTATGCGTGTTTACTTATTGAGACTCGTCTTGAGTAGTGGGCTGGAACTATAATCTGGCGTTCTAGACTAGCATTACGGCTGGCCATAAGCATTGTAGGAGATAACAGGAATAGGACTAGCGCCAAATTGCATCGACTGACAACCGCTTTGCAGCGCTGCAGATATTACGACAGCACTGAGGGTAAGCGCGCGTATAACAGTAGCTTTAAATAGAGTTTTCAAAATAAGGAGTCTCTTAACAAACATGAAAAATGAATAGTTGAAGTATACCTGATGCGAGCAGTTGCAAGGAGTGTGCTATCAAAACAAAACGTTTGTACAGGGGTGAATCATATAAACTAGTCTCGTTTTTGTAAAGTCTTTGCAGGAATACGTTAATAAACTAGCAATAATTTAGAAATAATATAAAGTTGACTTAATAAGACACTAAATGACGTTGACACAGCTCAGTATAAAGGTGATATAGCTTTTTAGAGCATTAAGTTAAAAGCGCTGTGCAATCTAATCAACGCAAAACAATGAATTAAAAATCAAGCTGCTAGCTATATGAGGATATTATGAAGCCACTTTATCTGATGCTATCGATGTTTGCTATCGGTCTCACCTCTACTGCTGCATTAGCCCAAGCGGCAAATATACCTGATGCTGCAAGCCTACCTAATGTCAGCCCTGCCAACAGCGATCTTGTCAATCGAGGTGCATACATTGCCCGCGCTGCTGACTGTATGGCCTGCCATGGCGATGACTACACCGGCGGTAATGCTATTGAAACGCCCATGGGCGATATCTATTCAACGAATATTACGCCTTCTAAACAATACGGCATCGGTAAATATACTGAGAAAGATCTAGAAAATGCGCTAAAAAAAGGGCGAGCGCCTAATCATATGATTTATCCCGCTATGCCATACCCCTCCTATAGCGGCATGACTGATGAAGACATCAGCGCCTTATTTGCTTATCTGCAAACGGTGCCGGCTTATGACGAAGCCCCTCATTATAAAACCAGTTTACCATTCCCCTTTAACTTTCGCTTCTTAATGCTAGGCTGGAATGTGCTCAACGTGCCTTCTACTGAAAATCGTGAAGGTCTGACACCGACTCAGCAGCGCGGTGAGTATTTAGTGAATAACCTTGGCCATTGCGGCACTTGCCATACGCCGCGCAACAGTACCATGGGTTTTGATAAAGATAAATACTTATCAGGTGCCGAGCTTGGTAACTGGTATGCGCCTAATATTACCCCTGACGAGTCGAGCGGTATCGGCAGTTGGAGTGAAGAAGATATCGTCACCTATCTACGCACCGGTCAGCTCGATCAACGTGCCTATGCTGGTGGACCGATGGCAGAGGCTGTGGCGCACAGTACCCGTTATCTTAAAGACGAAGATCTAGGGGCTATCGCTTCTTATCTAAAAGCAGTCCCTGTCGTACAAACCCAAAATAAGGTCGAACCTGTAGATGCGTCGCGTCTACCTAGCCCAATCAACGAGTCTATCACTCATGATCTGCTAGATCAGGATGATTATCTCACGCAAGCCAAAGCACAAGTCACTGGAGGTCCTAACTCTCCAGAAGCCCTATACTTATCTGCTTGTGCCAGCTGTCATGGTGTCAATGGTTATGCCCAGCCGGATGCTCGCTACGCACCTATCGTAGGTCTAAGCAGCATTCGTAGTGAAAGCCCCAATGCTTTGATTAATGTCATCGCTCATGGAGCAGAAGGCCCAACCAATACCAGTCCAAAAATGCCTGGGTTTGAAGAAGAGCTGAGTAGTGAGCAAATCGCTAATATCGCCAACTATGTCCGGGTCAAATTTGGTAGCTTGCCTAGCAGTAATTTAACTGCTGATGATGTTGATCAAGTGATCACTGCTGAACCTGCGCAGCCCTTTTTAATAAAATATGCAGGCTGGCTGGCCGCTCTTGGGATCATCGTTGCTATCGTGGTTATTTTCTTTATTGTTCGCGCGATTATACGCTCAAGACGTTATGACTAAAATAACCTTTTAGCAGTCGCGGTCTTTGTTGAGCTGTTTCATACTCAGCTCACTTGACGGCTTAACAAGAGTAACGCACCTCTTATCGAGAAACGACTGCAAATTACACAACTGATATTCCTACTAAGATTAATACTAAAAAATATCGTATTCAAAATAATTATAGGGTAAACGACAGGGCAATAATAATTGATTTAGATAGACTCCATGGTCTCTCGTTTTTACTCACAACATAGAGACCACTGAGCTCATAAACAGAGGTATCAATCATTTATTAATACGCTTAGTTAGCATGACCGTCATACCAAAAGGACAACATCATGAAAGATATGCTTCAATCACCAACACGGCGCCAACTGCTGTCAATGATCGGTAAGACTGCCGGGGCCACGGCTATGTATCAAGCCATGACCACTTTAGGGTTCGCCTCTGAGTCTACTTTCAAAGAGTCAATGGATCTATCAGGCGCGCCTCCTGGAGCCAGTATTGTTATTCTTGGTGCCGGGCTTGGCGGACTAACGGCAGCTTACGAGTTACGTAAAGCTGGCTACGATGTCAAAGTGCTAGAGTACCAAAATCGCGGTGGTGGTCGTAGTTGGACGCTCCATAGCGGGGATAAATACACAGAGCTTGGCGGTGAAGAAGTCACTTGCGATTTTGAAGAAGGCAACTACTTCAACGGTGGCCCTTGGCGCTTACCTAGCCATCATTATGCCGTATTTCATTACTGCAAAAAGTTTGGTGTAGAGATGCAGCCTTTTATTCAAACGAACGACCATGCCTATCTGCACCGCACTACGCACTTCGGCGGCGTACCGCAGCGTCTCGGCGATGTAAAAAACGACATTCAAGGTCAGGTTGCAGAGCTATTATCTAAATCTGTTAACGTCGGCGGCCTCGATCGTTCAGTCAATACTGAAGATAAAGAGAAGCTGCTTGAAGGCCTTAGAGGCTGGGGAGTCTTAGATAATGATTATCGCTATACTCCTAGCAATGCTACTAGTAAACATCGCGGTTATAGTGTCTTTCCGGGCGGTGGTTTAATGCCGGATGAGCAGCCCTCTAAGCCTTTGCCTATTAGTGAACTACTCAACTCTGGCATGTGGGCAGACATTTATAGTAATCATATGACTTACGCCCATCAGCCGACCATGTTCCAGCCTGTTGGTGGTATGGGTAAGATCGGCGATGCTTTCACTCGCGAATGCCGCGATATGATTGAATTCAATGCTAAAGTCACTAAGATCAATCAAGATGATACGGGTGTGACAGTCGACTATGTCGATAGCAATAGCCCTGATGGCGCGACCAAATCAGTACGGGCAGATTGGTGCATCTGTAATATTCCGCTTACCGTACTGACCCAAATTGATATTAACGTCTCAAAACCGATGAAGCAGGCAATGGCAGCGGTTCCCTATGATACCTCTTATAAAGTTGGTCTTGAGTTCAACCGCCGCTTTTGGGAAGAAGATGAATGGATATATGGTGGCTTAACTTATACTGATATGCCTATTGCACAAATCGCCTATCCCTCAGAGAATATGTTCAAAACGGGTAGTGGGGTATTATTAGGCGCTTATGGTTATGGTCCAACCTCTTATAAGTTTAACACTTTAACCCCGCAAGAGCGTATTAACGTGGCCTTAGCTTATGGTAAATACATTCATCCGCAGTATCCTAAAGAGTTTCGTGCGGGTACTTCAGTGGTTTGGCATAGAGTGCCATGGACATTAGGCTGTTACGGTATATGGAGTGAGTCTAGCCGTAATCAGCACTACGATACACTTTGTAGTATCGATAACCGTATCGTCTTAACGGGCGAGCATTGTTCTCATATTCCAGCTTGGCAAGAAGGAGCTATCTTATCAGGGATTGATACTGCTAATCGCTTACACAAAAAAGCGAAAATGCTCGGTTAGCTCGTCTATAAGTTCTGATCCACATTTAATTGTATTTTGAGAATAAAGAAACTAGAGGCCATCATGGATATTATCACTATGAAAAACAGGACACCCAAGATGCTGACGGTGACGCTGATAGCAGCGATGAGTTTGGCATTGACAGCTTGTAGTCAAAACGAAGAGGCGGAAACTATCGCGAGTAAACAAGATGCAGTGACTGCAATAGATAATCAAGCTAGCCGCAATAACGGTGCTTGGGGCGGTGTTTATATGACTCGTGAAGAGCTAGCAGCGCCACCAACCAATATCGTCGATCAGAGCTCCTTGCCTGTTATGGAGGATGATCCGGAATTGGCAAAGTGGCAAGCTAAATTTGAAATTGTAGATCCAGTCACTAGAGAGCAGCAAACCAATGCTTTTGTGACCACTGATGGCAAAAAGCTCTATCATGATTCGTGTGCAGGTTGTCATATGCATGATGGTAAAGGCGCTTATGGTGCGGGCTATTACCCCCCTTTAGCGGACAACGAAAAGATGGAGTCTAAATATTACACTATCGGTATCTTGATCAATGGTTTTCGGGGCATGCCCTCTTTTCATATGATGATGAATAATGAGCAGATGGCGGCAGTGACACAGTATGTTATGAATGATCTTAATGACTATAAAGCCGAGGTAACCGCAGCTGATGTCGAACAACTAAGACATGCCAATCCCCCAGGTTATGATCCTAGTGAATAAAACAAGCTTACATAAAAAGCGCTCAATATTGCTATTGAGCGCTTTTTTGTGTTTTCAAAAATAGAACGCTTTCAGCGGACTATTTAGGACTGGCTGACCAAACAGGGGAGCGCACCGTACCACTGCTAGGCACATTTATAGCGTTACCACCCGTGAGAGATTTAATGGTCAATACGCCTTTACCACCTTGTCTTGAAGCATAAACCACGCGCTTGCCATTAGGTGAGAAGCTAGGCGCTTCATCGATACCGGTATTTCCCAAATTCGCAGTTATCCCGCCGCCACTATTCATAATAGCTGCTGAGCTACCGTTCAAAAAGGCAATCTGCGTACCATCACTACTGAACTGCGGGCTTGTCGCATAGCTGCTGTTAGAGACTTTAGTCGTGCGCCCTGAGCCAAACTCATAACGATAGATTTGCGGTTTGTTAAAGCCCGCTTTATCAGAGACAAAAACAAAAGACTGACCATCAGGCGCGTAGTTTGGCTGTACTTCGCTACTTGGCCAGTTGATAAGCTTACGTAGGTTCCCGCCATTAGCGTTGATCTGATAGATATCAGCGCTGCCCTCAAAGCTGCTAGAGAATAAGATTTTGCTGCCATCAGGAGAGAATGAGGGACTCAGGTTGCTGCCTTGATAATTGGCGATAGCCGTGGCTCCGCCGCCACTCACATTTTGAACGTAGATGACTGGATAGGACTTCTCGCGCTGGACGGAATAAGCGATACGGTTACCATCAGGAGACCAAGCAGGCGAGAAAATAGAGCCTTGTACCTCTGTCATCGTTCTAGCATTCTCGCCATCAGCGTCTATTACCTTCAAGCGCGAGACTTTATTTTTACCGACGCCAGTTTCCTCAATATAAGCGATACGACCCGAAAAATCACCTGGCGTACCAGTGATGAGCTCGTAGACTTTATCGGCTATCACATGACCGGCATAGCGCATGCTCTGAGCATCATTTTTAGCAGTCAAGCTTTGTTTGCCTTGAATGATACGACCAGATTTGACATCGATTACCTCATACTCTGTGGTCACTTGACCGCGATTGCTGCGAGTGCTACCGACGACTAAGTAGGGGATACCCATACTTTGCCAAACCGGCAGAGTGCCTGCAAGCTCACTACTACTATGCGGCTGCTGCGGTAAGCCTTGGCTTGTAACCTTTAGTTCGGTTCGGCTTAAATCGTTTAAGATAATAGAAGATAAAACACGGTCACCTGCAAAGGGTACAAAAGCGACTTGGTTTTGTTGTCTTGGCGCGACCACCGTAACATCGATCTCCATAGGCGCGGCATTGGCAGAATATAGAGGAGCGAACATCAATGGCGTTAACAATAACGAAGCTGACGCTATATTTAGAGCTGAGAAGGTTGGTAGCTTTAAAGGTAATAATTTCATAGGTGAATGCCCTAAGTTAATAATAGTTCTAAAATAATCGGCGATGAGAGATAAATGTAAAAAGGCTCTAATTTAGTCATCTTTTGCACTATGCCCAGAGTACTTTTACCCTAATCTATTGAACCACAACGTTGATATTTAAAGCTGCAAAGCTGGCAGGGTTGGCTAAATCGATTGGTAAAGGACTTGCGGCAAAAGCGGCTTTTTCTGCGGCATTATTAACAGCACTATTAGAGCCGGTGGCTACGGCGGATAACACGTTGCCTTGATTATCTAATCTTAAAGCCACTTTAGCAGTAATACCTTGGGTTTCAAGCGGTGCTTTTAAATTCCTCTGAATTTTAGCGGCTATGCTTTTTTTAAAATCACCCGTAGAACGCGAAGCGCTACTATTGTTATTAGCTGGTCTGCTATCAGCCGTTGATTGACCTTCTGATAAATCAAAGGTTTTACCTGTGCTGCTTGGAAGTCCAGTTTCTATCTCTATATTACGATCAGTTTTGCTAGGACGATTTATTCTAGGGTTCGTCGTGTTTTTTTGTTTATTACGATACTCTTTGAGTCGTTCGCGCTCTTCTTCACTATCTTCTTGCTGGCGTTGTTCGACTTGCTCGAGTCTCTCGCTCGCTAATGCCTCAGACTGAGCATTCCATTCCGCTAGATTGCGCTCATAATCTGCTGATTGTTCAGCCAGTCGTTGCTGCTGATCTTGGCTCATGAGTATAGGCTCATCAGCCGCGTCATCAGAGCGCATAAATACTGGCACCCTTTGTGAGCTTGATGGTGTAGATTCTAAAGAATCTGCAGAAGGGTTGCTGGCAGTGCGCTCAAAGGTTTCAGTTGGCAAGGTGCTATTAGCTTGACTAGCCGCTTCAGCTGCGGCGCGATTACTCAATATCTGAGTCTGCATCTCAGCCAATTGCTCAGGCGACACCATCGTTGTCTCAATCGCGCCGCTTGTCTCTAAACTTGGCTGCTGATAAGTGTAGATCAGTAGGCCGAGCACTATACCGTGCGCGAGCAAACTGAGCAGCGTAGGCATCGTTAGCCCATCACTTTCAGGCTGAGTTGGGATATAGACGAGGGGCGCATTATTCATAAGTATGAGTGGGCATCTAAGTTAAAGGGTAACGATCGCATTTTCTTATTGCGGCATAGGCAGAGGCGGGCCGGTGAGTAGTCCGACTTTCTCAATACCGGCTTGCTGCAAGTTTGCCATTAGCGAAACGATAGCGCTGTATTGATTGTTTTGATCGGCATTAATCATAATTTGTAGTGGTTGTCCTGTTTCATTATTACTTTGAGTTTGTAGATTGAATAGAGTATTAATCAGCTCAGGCTCACTGACAGGTACATCTATATTATCCTCATAACTCATAAAGATCTCACCAGTATCGGTCAAAGAGACGATAATCGGTAGCTGATTTTGACTCATGCTTGCCGCTTGCTCTTTAGGCAAGTCGACTTCTACGCCAGTCGTCAACATCGGCGCGGTCACCATAAAAATCACTAACAGCACTAGCATCACGTCGATGTAAGGCACGACGTTCATCTCGCTATTGAGCGTGGCTTTTTGACGCTTATACGGGCTTGGCTTCATAGAGCAGTACCTTGAGCGCTCTTCATAACCTGAGTAGTAGCCGCCTGGTTTTCAATACTGGTTTCGCGCTGAAGCATGCCGGTCATCTCATCACAGAATAAGGCGCGCGACTCATAAAGCCGTGCTGATTTAGCTGTGAAGTGATTGTAAGCTAAGACCGCCGGAATAGCGGCAAATAGCCCCATAGCGGTAGCAATTAGTGCTTCAGCGATACCAGGTGCGACAGAGGCAAGAGTGGCCTGCTCGGTTTGTGATAAGCCTAAAAAAGCATTCATAATACCCCAAACCGTACCGAATAAACCAACGTAGGGAGCTACCGATCCTATACTTGCCAGCGTCGTCAGGCCTGACTCTAAAAGCTGCTGCTGACGGCCAAGACCAACGCGCAGCTTGCGCTCAACACCGTCAATAATATCGTCTTTGGGTTGGCGCTTTTTGTGCATTCTTAGATATTCAGAGAACCCAACATAAAAAATCTGCTCAAGACCTTGTCGATCAGGCGAGCCTTGTACGCCTTGATAGAGCTTGGCAAGATCTTCGCCTGACCAAAACCAAGTCTCAAACTGCTCATCGAAGCTTTTGGCACTACCTAAACGCGCGCTGAGCCGAAAAATAACCACCCAACTAAGCAGTGAGGCCAATAATAATAGGGCCATCACGATTTGCACCAGCAGACTCGCTTGGGTGATAAGGTCGATAATATTTAAAGATTCAGGCATCTAATGGACTCACGGTAATTAACGATAGCTAGAACAGACAGCATACTCAAAACTAATAAAAGGACGTAAAAGCGAATGAATGACTCAATGATTATAAATCAATATTGTTGACAATAGGGGTGTATAAAACAACAGAGCTAAAAAACGATTGGGTATTCAAATACTTCTGGGTCATATTAACCCGTTAGTGTACGTCTAAATGATAAAAAGGTCATTATTAATGTATTAAAAAATTGCTAGTCATCAATTTTGCTAAATAACGGATGACAAAAAGTTGTAAATATAATATGGTTTAGCATGCAGGTTGAATTGTAGTTTTAACTTACTTAATTGTCACAAAGTATATTTTTTTATATACTACGGCTTGAGGCAAGTTATCACTAATTTTAAAACGTGTTTATTCTACAAAGCACCACTGCTGATAGCGACAACCTTGTCAAAGCTAAAGCAATACAAAACGCAAAATCAGACCTTGTCATCATAACTGATTTTGTTAGAGAGAATGAGATGATAATGACGTCAACTTTATCTTAAAGACGGAGGCGAGACTTCTAAAGACGTTACGTTATAAACTCATTCGGCTAGAATGACTAAACTAGATAAGCTTCTTCTCGTATCGCTTAAAAACCATTCTACATCACATCGTGTGTTAGCAGCATGATGATAAAACATGTTTAAAAATATCCTCATTGAGCTAAAAGTGCCAAGCTAATTTTGGTATGGATAACTTTTTGATCGACCTGTTAAACACTGAGATTTTAGTTTGGAAGCGATACTTAATTAATGCAACTTGGAAGCGACACTATGAACGCAATTGAACGATATTATGGGATCACTGGTGACAACACCACCATAAAAACAGAACTTCTCGCCGGTTTAACAACCTTTTTGACCATGGCCTACATTATCTTTGTCAACCCGAATGTCTTAGCGGATGCGGGGATGGATAAAGGCGCGGTCTTCGTCGCTACTTGCTTAGCTGCGGCGATTGGTTGTTTTATTATGGGTATTTACGCGCGCTTACCAGTAGCCTTAGCGCCTGGGATGGGGCTTAACGCCTTCTTTACTTATGGCGTAGTGCTGGGTATGGGCTATACTTGGCAAGTCGCACTTGGAGCGGTATTCTTATCAGGGTGTATCTTTGTACTTTTGAGTCTCTTTAAGATACGCGAAATCATTATCAACTCTATTCCGGTTTCTCTCAAGCAAGGGGTAGTGGCGGGTATTGGTGCATTCTTAGCGTTTATCGCGCTACAAAGTGCTGGCGTCATCGTCAATAACGATGCTACTTTAGTAGGCTTAGGGGATATGACGACCTTTTCTCCTGCTATGGCGGCTTTTGGCTTTATTGTTATTATCGCTTTGGCTTATAAAAAAGTACCTGGCGCAGTAACTATCGGTATTTTACTCGTTGCGCTCATCAGTCTGTTAACAGGTAATACCCAATTTACAGGTATTATTTCAGCGCCGCCCTCTATGGCACCGACTTTCATGCAGGTTGATATTGCAGGCGCTCTAAATGTCGGTATGATCAGTGTTATCTTTGCTTTTTTATTCGTTGATTTATTCGATACTGCAGGGACTTTGATTGCCACCACTAAGCAGGCAGGTTTAGTTGATAAAGATGGCAATATACCAAATATGGGTAAAGCACTATTAGCCGATTCTACCGCAACTGTCGCAGGTACTATTTTGGGCACCTCATCAACGACCAGCTATGTTGAGAGCGTATCTGGTATTGCAGCTGGTGGTCGTACGGGCTTAGTCGCGGTGACAGTTGGGGTGCTATTCTTACTTAGTATGTTCTTTGCACCACTCGCCGGTATGATTCCCGCTTATGCTACTGCCGGCGCTATCTTTTATGTCGCAGTACTGATGCTAGCTACTCTAAAAGATGTGGAATGGTTTGACTTGACTGAGGCGGGGCCAGTCGTCGTCGTGCTATTATTTACCCCCTTAACTTATTCTATCGCCGATGGTATTGCGCTTGGATTTATCACTTACACTGCTGCTAAGTCATTAACCGGTAAGTTTGCTGATATCAGTATAGCGGTCTGGATATTAACGATAGTGTTGCTCGCCAAGATTATATTTGTCTAAAGCCTATATATCGCTTTACGAAATTTTTATGCCAATCTAACCCTTCTTATCTATCTAGATAAGAAGGGTTTTTTTATGGAGTTTTAGTGTTCTCTCTTAAGAGGATAACTGAATAAAACGCACTTCTTCATAAGGTGCTGCTGTCGTCTATTAGCCGTTAATTGGCTTATTATAAGAATGGCTACACGCATAAAGTAGACAAAGAGTAAATAAAAAAAGATATCTTAAGCGTCAATAGCAAGACAATTATGGTATCTAATTGTTTTTAAAGGTGATAATGGTTGAAAATAAATGTTGGTTAGCCATAGTTTGAATATTTTTTTCATGATAATATGACCGAGTTAAGCGCATCACCTCAAGCAACGCCGTAGAGGTTTTTCTTACAGTGAATTTGCAACATCCTGATCATATATTTGCCGCTATCAGAACCCTCAGCTCAGACTATGATCGCACTCCTTCACTACCGACAAGAAGAAGGCACTAATGCCGCTTAACGTTATTTTGCCTTTGTATTGTTAACGTAGTCCGTTTAACACGTAACGATCTACTTAACCGTATCCAGCTTTTGCTGGATGTGCTCGTTTTGTGATAGCGCTGTCTGATCTTTTATAATTTGGTTTTTTTGTCTTTATTTATAGCTATTTTAGAAATCGCTTTTAGAGAGTTCTTTTATTTTAGATTCTCTATCAGCGAATAGTTATGTTTCCTATCGCTTTAATAACTGAAAACATAAGTATAAAGATATGAGATTATAAAAATCTTGACGCTCTATTTATCATAGTTTTTAAACGATAATTATGGAGTTGGTATGCACCCACTAGATCAGTTTACCCCACAAGAGCCAATACTATTTAAGCCGACAGCGCTGCTTTCGCCTGATTATATTAAACAATCAAGTGATGAGCTGTATGCGCGTATCTCGCCGTTATACAGTGTCGATGAAGATCGCTGGCTATCAGAGTTATTACCTTTGGCCAAGCCAACCGACGCAGAGCGCGATGCGGCAAGTGAACAGACGCGTAAGCTCGTTGAGTATGTACGCCGTGATAATAAGTCTGTCAAGATGGTGGACTCGCTACTATTAGAGTACAGCTTGGATACGCAAGAAGGCATCTTGCTGATGAGCTTGGCGGAAGCCTTGATTCGTGTGCCGGATAACTATACGGCTGACGCGCTTATCCGTGACAAGATGAGCGTGGCAGATTGGAAAAAACATCTCAAAGATAATAATGGCATGATGGTCAACGCCTCGACTTGGGGGCTGATGATGACCGGGCGGGTGGTCAGTATTGATAGCAGTACAACCGCTTCAGGATTTTTGGATCGCATGACTAAAAAGATGGGCGAGCCTATGATTCGCGCGGCTATGCAAAAAGCGATGCGCATTATGGGACATCAGTTTGTGCTTGGTGAAAGTATTGAAGATGCCAGTCGCAACAGTCAGGCTTACCGCAATAAAGGCTATACTTATTCCTTCGATATGCTAGGTGAGGCGGCTATCACTAATAAGGATGCTGAAAAATACTTCAATGATTATCTGCATGCGATTAAGTCTACTGCTAATATCAAAGTAAAAGAAGGAATGCCAAAGCCTTCTGTTTCTATCAAACTATCTGCACTACATCCGCGTTATGAAGCGACCCAAGAAGCACAAGTATTTGGGCGCTTGCGTCAGCGCTGCTTACTACTTATTGAGGCGGCACGCGAAGTTAACGTTGATCTAAGTATCGATGCCGAAGAAGCCGATCGCTTAGAGATCTCTTTAAAGCTCTTTGAGTCGCTATACCGCGATCCTATTACCGCCGGTTGGGATGGTTTGGGTCTAGTGGTCCAAGGCTACTCTAAGCGCGCCATCGCTATCTTTGCTTGGCTTGCGCGCTTAGCGACTGAGGTTGGTGACCGTATTCCACTGCGTTTGGTCAAAGGCGCATATTGGGATACTGAGATTAAACTGGCTCAACAAAAAGGCCTATCAGGCTACCCAGTATGGACGCGTAAAGAAGGCACAGATACTGCCTATTTGGCTTGTGCGCGTTTCTTACTCTCAGACCATCTACGTGGTCTGATTTGGCCGCAGTTTGCCACTCATAATGCGCATACCTTAGCAGCTGTTATGACTATGAGTAGTCACAGAGACTTTGAGTTTCAGCGTCTACACGGTATGGGCGATGCGCTCTACGATCATATTTTACAAACCTATCAGATACCAGTACGTATCTATGCCCCAGTTGGCGCGCATCAAGATTTGTTGCCGTACTTAGTGAGACGTTTACTGGAGAATGGCGCGAATAGCTCATTCGTGCATCAGTTATTAGATAAGTCTTATCCTATCGATAAGCTAACCGTGCATCCTTATGACAAGCTAGTGGCTAATGAGAATCTGCACAATCCAGAGATTCCATTGCCATTAGAGATATATGGCCAGCGTGAGGCGAGCTATGGTCCCAATATCTTCGTTGAGTCTCAGTGGCAGCCTTTTGAAGCTGCGATTGCAGAACAGCGCAAAAAAACCTGGTCGGCGACCTCAATCATCGATGGTCAAGCGGTCAGTGAGTATACAAAAGATGGCAGCACCCAACAGCTCGATAGCCAAAGTATTCATGCGCCCTGGAATCATGATGTTACAGCTGGCGACGTTAAATACGCTAATGCCGATATTGCTAACCAAGCCATTGAGGCGGCAGTAGCCGGTCAAGCAGCATGGCAAGCGGTTCCTGCGGCGAGGCGTGCTGAGATACTGCGAAAAACGGCAGATCTGTATGAGGAAAACTACGCGGAGCTAATGGCGCTTTGTCAGCTTGAAGCGGGTAAAACCATGCAAGATAGTATCGATGAGATCAAAGAAGCGGTAGATTTTTGCCGGTTTTACGCCGATGAAGCGGTGCGCTTAGCAGCTGAAGTCCATGAGTTGACCGACTTATCTGGCAAGCCACTGCGCCAAGTCTATAAAGCTCGGGGTACCTTTGTCTGCATTAGCCCATGGAACTTTCCTTTAGCGATTTATACCGGTCAGATTGTAGCTGCGCTCGCAGCTGGTAATACCGTAGTGGCAAAGCCAGCTGAACAAACCAGCTTGATTGCTCATTTTGGCGCGCAGCTGATGTATCAAGCTGGCGTACCCGCTGATGCGCTACAGTTCGTAGTTGGCGCAGGGGAGGTGGGCGGCGCACTGACTGCCTCTGATAAGATTGCAGGCGTCATCTTTACCGGTTCAACGCAAACCGCTCAGCGTATCAATCAAAGCCTTAACAACCACGCACAGACAAGTGGTGAGCTGCCAATATTGATCGCTGAGACGGGTGGTCAAAACGCGATGATCGTCGACTCAACCGCACTGCCTGAGCAAGTAGTCACCGATGCCGTGTTATCCGCGTTTGGCTCAGCAGGTCAGCGCTGCTCGGCTTGTCGTATCCTATGCGTGCAAGAAGATGTCGCCGATGGCATCATCGAGCTACTACAAGGGCATATGGCAGAGCTGGTAGTGGGCAATCCGACTTACGTTTCAACTGATGTTGGCCCTGTTATTGATAGCGATGCTAAAAAAGGCTTAGAGGCGCATATTGCGCGGATGCAAGCCGAATCAACTGCTACTATCTTAGGACAAACGCCGATGAGCGCAAGCTCAGTGGTTAGTGAAGATGAAGCGACCTTTGTACTACCCACCGCGATTGAAGTAAACAGTATCGATGTCATCGGTGGTGAGCATTTTGGTCCGATCTTACATGTACTACGCTACCAAGCGCGTGACCTCGATAAGCTGATAGATGCGATTAACGGTACGGGCTTTGGTCTGACCTTAGGCATCCATAGCCGTATAGAAAACATCGCTGAACATATCGAGCGCCGTGTGCTAGTGGGTAATACTTACGTTAACCGTAACCAAATCGGTGCAGTGGTTAACGTTCAACCTTTCGGTGGTACCGGGCTATCTGGTACAGGACCCAAAGCAGGCGGACCGTATTATGTCGCGCGTTTAATGAAGCTCAGCACTGAGCAAAGCGCCGCTGATAATAATACTCATAGTATGAACAATCAATCATCCACGCAAACAGAGCTCGCATAAGGAGTAGCAAGATGGCAAATGAATTCAAAAAAAATCATGCTGGGGTCTGTGAAGCTTGGCGATTATTAGGTGCCGTCAAGCGTTCGGCGTACTTGGAGGCAGCGATACCTAAGCTTGCTTTGCTTACTGGCGATGCCAATAAAGCGCGGCGTCTATTTCATCATCTACTGAGCAGCGCTCCAAAGCTTGATGAAGTACAGCGGATGACCGGCGCCACGGGCGAGTCTAACGATCTGTATGTCACCGCTCGCGGCAAAACCATGGTCATTGGCGGCGAGTCTGCAAGAGCGATGGCAGTCTTGGGTCAGCTCATTGCCGCTTTACTGACGGGTAATGAGGTAATTCTGCATTGCCCAAGCCAAGTCGATATGTGCGAAGAAGCGGCTAAGATACTTTATAGTGTCGGCATTAGCGATGATGTACTTAGCGTTGCTAATGATTCACAAACGATCACTTTATTGTACATTGATCGACTTGCGCAAGTAGCAGTCGCAGGTAGCCAAGCAGAAGTGCAAAGTATCAGTCAAGAGCTTGCTAACACTGATGGCATTTTGACGCAGGTGATTGCGGTAACCGATATGGAAGGCTTCTCTGAGATGCTAAGTCTTGATTATCTACACCGCTTCGTCACTGAGCGTGTTATCACTATCAATACTACGGCTATCGGTGGTAATGCCAGCTTACTTGAGCTTGGTAATGATTAGCCATTTAAGGTAAAGCCCATAAGTTTAAATACTCTAGCCGGCGTTTGTCTATCAGCTATTTTGATACACGAACGCTGGCTTTTTTGTGTCGCTACCAACCCTAAAAGATAACCACTAACTTTGAGCTTATTGAAATTATTTAATATAAATAGGGTTTTTGAGTTGTAAAATAATTAAATTTAATGCTAGTATTATAATGTTAACCAAATAGTCAGCTTCAAAGCAGAGGTTTGGCTCGTTAATTAAAATACGGAATATTGATTGGCGAAAAGCCAGAATAAATGGACGTTTTTTTTCAATCTTCGTAGCTATTATAAGCGCATAAAAAAGCTTACATAGATACCGAAGCTCAATTCTAAATAAAGATTAAGTCTGAACCAGTCAGCAGTCTCATAGGCAGTCAGCTTATTCAATACCTGTATAACTATCAGTATTGATGTAGGTATGATGATCGTCGTCGTATAAATTTTATTACTATAATAATTGAATACTACCTTATGGCAGTGTCGCTGTATGCGCCTGACCTTTGATATATTGATTGTTAACATATTATTATCCGATTAAAAATAAAAGTTTACTTTTTATCTTCCTTTTATCCAGACAGCCGAGTATAGCTATGATTCGTTTTTATCTTAATGGCAAGCCGCATCAAGTGCGTGATCTCAACCCTAATACTACCGTGCTTGAGTATTTACGTTTGCATGAGCGTCAGACTGATACTAAGGAAGGCTGCGGTAGTGGCGATTGCGGGGCGTGCACGATTATGGCTCAGCGCCTACCTTCGCAAGATACAAACGATAGCGCCCCTTTTTATACCTTCAACTCTTGCATTACCTTATTATCATTGATGGATGGTCATCATTTATTGACGGCTTCTTATCTAGCGGATAATCCTAGCAACCATCCCGATCGGGCGCTATTGCATCCCGCGCAGCAAGCGATGGTTGAGTGTCATGGCTCGCAGTGTGGATTTTGTACGCCGGGTTTTGTGATGTCATTGGCCAATTTATACGAAAACAGACGCCTGCAAACAGGTCATGACTCAAACGCAAACGCCGACGATACAACCTTTAGCTACGATGAGATCGTTGCTTCTATATCAGGTAATTTATGCCGCTGTACCGGCTACCGACCTATCATTGATGCAGGCTTAAAGATGCAGCAAATCGGTCAACAGCTCGAAAGTGCAAATACGCCATCAAAAGTGCTAAGTTTGGCGACAAATGCTATGGCCAATCATGATTCTCAGACAATCTCCAATAATCAGGCTGAGTCAGACGCTCCATTCGACACGATAGAGCCTGCCTTGACTGATGGCTCAAAGCAGCTATTTATACCACGCTCTATCAGCGAGTTTAATCAATTACTAGCCGTGTATCCCACTGCCACGATCTGGGCAGGAGGCACTGATTTAGGGTTGACCGTTACTCAGCGCTTGATGGATCATGAGGTTATTATTCAGCTCTCAGCGCTCGATGAGTTACAACAATGGTCACTATCAGAGGCTGCTGACACGCCAGAGTTAAGCTTTGGTGCGGGCATGACCTATCAGCAGATGCTGCCGATCTTAGAGCAGCACTTTCCTGCTTTTGCTGATTTATTTGCTAGAACGGCATCCCCGCAGATCCGTAATATGGGCACACTTGGCGGCAATATCGCTAATGCCTCACCGATTGGCGATCTGCCGCCCGTGTTGTTAGCGTTAGAGGCGCGAGTACATCTGCGTCATTGCGATGTGATCAATAAAGAGGCTATTGACAAAGAAGCTAGCACTGATAACGAGCACAAAAAATCATTTGAAGTCTCTGATGAAACCATCTCTTTGGCTGATTTTTTCTTGGACTACAAAAAAACCAAATTGCGTCCAGGTAGTTATGTGGTAGGGGTACATATTCCTTTGATGCAAGCGCATCAGCACCTATTTATTCATAAAATCAGTAAGCGTTATGAAGATGATATCTCAGCCTGTTTATTAGCGGCGAGACTTGATTTGTCTGCAGATGCTACGACGATTACCAATGCTAAAATTGGCTTAGGCGGTATGGCTGCGATTCCATTATTAGCGCAGCATTGCCAGCAAGCGCTTGTCGGTCAAAAACTAGAAGTCGCAAGTTTCAAAGTGGCAGCGGAAGCCATGCCTTTGGATGTGTCGCCGATGACTGATGTCAGAGCCAGCCGCGAATATCGTATGCATGTGGTACAACGCTTACTAGTCAAGTGCGCTAAGCAGTTAATGACTGAGTTACAAACGCAGGGAGCAGTATTATGAGTCATCATTCTAGTCTTTTTGACAGCTATAAGATCCGCCGAGTACGTCCGCCCAAAAACAAAATTGGCACCTCCGCCAAGCATGATAGCGCCATTAGTCATGTGATGGGAACAGCGACCTATGTCGATGATATCCTAAAACCGCAGGACACACTACATTTGGCAATCGGTAAAAGCACTCATGCGCATGCGCGCCTTATCAGTATGGACTTAGAAGCCGTAAGAGCGGCAGATGGGGTCATTGACGTTTTTACCTTTAAAGATTTACCTGCGGCAACTGATATCGGACCGGTGTTCGACGGTGATCCCTTGATGGTCGATACCATCACAGAATATGTAGGCCAAACGTTGTTTGCGGTGGTTGCTACTAGCCACCGCGCCGCAAAAAAGGCCGTTTTAAAAGCCAAAGTGGAGTATCAGCCGCTACCAGCGATAGTGACGGTTGAGGCAGCTTTAGAGCAAGAGCAGTTTGTACGTCCAAGCCACTTCATGCAGCGCGGCGATAGTGAAAGCGCCTTGGGTAGTGCTCCTAAACGCCTGCAAGGTCATATCCATATGTTAGGCCAAGAGCACTTTTATCTCGAGGGGCAGGTTTCTTATGTCGTGCCTTGTGATGATGGCGGCCTTGAGGTTTATACTTCCTCTCAGCACCCTAGTGAAGTGCAGCAGTTAGTCGCTGAAGTGACCGATCTGCCATTTCACGCGGTCAGTACTGTCGTGCGCAGAATGGGTGGCGGCTTCGGTGGTAAAGAAACACAAGCTGCGGCATGGGCTTGTCTAAGCGCTATTGTTGCTAAGCGCTACAATGTACCTGTGAGTATGCGCTTAGATCGTCAAGATGACATGGTGGTCACTGGTAAACGTCATGAATTCTCTAACCGCTATGAAGTTGGTATTGATGATTCTGGACACATCCTAGGCGTCGATATGCAGTTGTCAGGGCTATGTGGTTATTCGCCTGATCTGTCCGATGCAATTGTCGATCGTGCGATGTTCCACTGTGATAATGCTTATTATTATCCCGCTGCAAAAGTCGCCGGTCACCGCTGTAAGACGCATACCGTCTCCAACACCGCTTATCGCGGTTTTGGCGGACCACAAGGTCTGATGACTGCTGAATATATGATGGATCATATTGCCTATACGCTAGGTAAAGACCCGTTACAGGTGCGCTTAGCTAACCTTTATCAAGATGGGCAAACGACTCATTACGGTCAGCCGATCGAGCATTTTGATTTGGCCACTTTGATGGATTCCCTAGCTAAAGATTGCGATTACGATCAGCGTCGTCAACAGATGATAACAGCGAATAAGCAAGCCGAAGCAGAAGGTAGCGAAAAACGCTTAGGTATGGCGCTAACGCCGGTGAAGTTCGGCATCTCTTTTACCGTGCAGCATCTGAATCAAGCGGGAGCTTTAGTACACGTTTATACCGATGGCACCATTCAGATTAATCACGGTGGCACAGAGATGGGACAGGGCTTATATATTAAGATCGCCCAGATAGTCGCCAATGAATTTGAAGTAGACTTAGACACGGTCAAAGTCACCGCGACTCGTACGGATAAAGTGCCGAATACTTCACCTACAGCTGCCTCTTCAGGTACTGATATCAATGGTAAAGCCGCGCAAAATGCTTGTCTTACTATCAAGCAGCGCTTAGTTGAGTTTGCCGCTGAGCATTTTGAGGTGTCGTCTGCTGCGATAACGTTTACAAATAATCATGTGCAGATTGGTGATCAAGAGACTTTAACGTTTGCAGAACTGGTACTGCTGGCCTATCAACACCGCATTAGTCTGTCTGCTACTGGCTACTATAAAACCCCCAAAATATTTTATGATCGCTCTAAAGCCTGGGGCCGTCCTTTCTTCTACTTTGCCTTAGGAGCCGCCTGCTCTGAGGTCGAGGTTGATACTTTGACCGGGGAGTATAAAGTGCTACGCTGCGATATCTTGCATGATGTCGGGCAGTCGATTAACCCCGCTATCGATATTGGGCAGATCGAAGGCGGCTTCGTACAAGGCATGGGCTGGCTGACGACAGAAGAGCTCACTTGGGACGATAAAGGCACGCTGGCTTCCAATAGCCCGGCGAATTATAAAATCCCAACTTCTCATGATCTGCCAAAGCAGTGGAGCGTCAAGCTATTTGATCGCAAAAATAGCGAACAGACCATTTATAATTCCAAAGCTGTGGGCGAGCCGCCCTTTATGCTAGCAGCTAGCGTGTGGTGTGCCATTAATAATGCAGTAGCAAGCTTAGCCAATTATCAGAAAAATCCTAATTTGACTATGCCAGCGACTAGTGAAGCAGTGCTAAAAGCCGTAATGCAGTTGCAAGGGGAGGAGTGGGAGATACCTGCTAGCAACAATCATACTAATGAGATAAGTGCTGATATCAATACTAATGATAGCCCGAAAGTAGAAGCGCAGTTCAGTGCGGATGGCAAGGTAAAGATGGATAATAAAGATAAAGCGCAGCCAGTGCCACATGCTGAGGACAGTAATCCACCTAAATCCGCGGGCGAGCAAGTTGATGAGCAGCCAGAGGCCATAAAAGATCCTAATGTCTCGGTCGCTAGAGGCCCAGCGCACAGTGAGTAAGTCATCTGTACCTGCCATGCCGCCTGAGCGCTGGTACGAAGCTTTAGCGCGTTATCAGCAGCGGGGAGCGGCGCATGTGCTGGCGACTGTCATTGCTATCAATGGCTCAGCCCCGCGTGCGCTGCAAGCTAAAATGATTATCACCCTCGATGATTTTAGCGATACTTTAGGCGGCGGTGGTCTTGAGCACGATGTCATCAGTACAGCAAGACGACTGCTGAGTGGCGAGCTTGAAACGGATGTGGTCACAACTTCTAAAAAGTCAAAGGAAGCGCGTTCTGAAAAGGCTATGACGGTACGCCGCGATGCTGTCTATACTAAGCACTATCCACTAGGGGCTAAGCTGGCGCAGTGCTGCGGTGGTAGTGTCACTATAATGTTTGAGTGCTTCAATATCACGCCGCCCATGTCAATACTGGTATTTGGCGGTGGTCATGTGGCAGCCGCGTTGATGACGATATTGGCAGAGCTGCCTTGTCAGGTAGATTGGGTGGATAGCCGAGCTGAGAGGTTCGATAAGTACGTATCGGCTGAGACTGAGAATATAAATACCATAGATAGTTTAGATGAGCCGACTTATCACTTGCCAAAGCACATTCATGTGCACATTGATGACGATCCTGTTGATTATGTGCGCCCCTTCATAGAGCAAGGCGGCAAACGCTTTATGCTAGTGATGACCCATGATCATGGTCTTGATTTTGAGTTAGTGCGAGCGGCATTAGATGTGCTCAAAGCGGATAAGAAGGCAACCCTTGAAGATAGCTTAACGATGGATACAAATAGCGCTAAGCTCACAGATAACTCGACAACAGGGCTATTTCCTTATATTGGCTGTATTAGTTCAGCGACTAAGGCTAAGCGCTTTTCGGATCGCTTACTGCAGCGCGGCTATAGTGAGACGTTAGTTGAGAGAATCACTATGCCCATAGGCTTACCTATAGGCGGTAAAGAACCGATGGCAGTTGCCGTGTCTATCGCTGCGCAAATTATGCAGCAGCACTATTGTTAATGTTGAGTTGCTAGATTTGAGTAACAACGCCTAAGCATTAAAGTTTAATGACGAGCTTTTTTTAATATCCCTTAGCTATAGTTAGTTTTACGCTGTGAGCTATTAATGACCACTACTGAGCTATTTGTAAGTGCCAATAAAGAGTAACAGAGCACAACATAGCCATAAAAAGTAACTTTTTAAATGACTTTAATCCTTTTTTCTATTAATCATAGCTTATCAACATAAGCGTTATGAATAGAGCGATGAGACCTTTTTATGACTATCCATATTTACCAAGCGCAATTATTACATTACTTGACGGAAGATGATTATATCAAAAGATTGGCAGGCACTAATTCTGAGAAGTCTAACCATCTTGATACTACAATCGTCAAAAAAAATATAACGTTATTACCCGTGGTTGCTGGCGTAAAAGTCTATCCTGAATATATCGCAAATGGCGCATTGGTCGTCGATGATGCGACTGGCCTTATTATTGATTATGGTCATAAAGAAGCTATTTTAGCGAGTTATGTTAATGAGCAAGCAGGCACAGAACCAGTAGAAATTCATGATTATCAGCATAAGCTGATTATGGCAGGCTTTATCGACACTCACGTACATTATCCACAGATAGATATGATTGCTTCTTACGGTGAGCAATTACTCGATTGGCTCAATAACTATACTTTTGTTACCGAAGCCAATTTTGGTGATCCAAAAGTCGCACACGATGCTTCAAAGTTCTTTTTAAACCAGCTTTTTGCTAACGGTACGACTACCGCGCTGGTGTTTGCTACTAGCCATCCTGAGTCCGTTGAGGCGTTTTTTACCGAAAGCGCGCGTCTGAATACGCGGATGATTACGGGTAATGTATTGATGGATCAAAACGCTCCTGAACATCTGTGTGTATCCGCAGAGCAGGGCATTCGCGATAGTCAAAATATTATCGATAAATGGCATAATCATGGGCGTCAGCATGTCGCCATTACTCCTAGATTTGCGATTACCTCAACACCTAAACAGTTGCAAATGGCAGGCGAGTTGTACGCCAATTATGACGATGTCTATTTGCAAACGCATCTTGCAGAGAACCGTGAGGAAGTGGCTTTTGTGCGTGAGCTGTACCCTAATCACAAAGGCTACCTCGATGTCTATGCAGATATGGGACTATTAGGTCGCTATACGACGCTGGCGCATGGTATCTACCTTGAGACAGCTGAGTATGAAGTGCTTCGCGATACAGGCACGCAAGTCTCGCATTGTCCGACTTCTAATCTGTTTTTAGGTAGTGGTCTGTTTGATTTAGCCAAAACGCTTAGCTATACCGGAGTCAGTATTGCCACGGACGTCGGCGCGGGCACCAGTCTCTCGATGCTGACCACTCTAAATGAGGCGTATAAAGTCCAGCAACTACAAAGCAATCCGTTATCCGCGCACCAAGGACTCTATCAAATCACTTTAGGAAATGCGCAATCATTAGTATTGGACGATAAAATCGGTAACTTTATGCCTAATAAAGAGGCGGATTTTGTCGTGATTGACTTAGCAGGAACGGCATTGTTAGAGCGCCGTATGAGTCAGACTAAAACCTTAGAGGAACAGCTGTTTGTACTAATGATGCTCGGTGATGACCGAGTGATTGATGAGACGATCATTGCTGGTGTGAGTCGATATAAAAAAGCTTAATGCTTAAAACGAGTTTTGAAGCTACCGTTTTTCATAGCACTGTTTTTGAATAGCGCTATCATTTAACATAGTCAGCGTTTATTTACTAAGCAGGTCATTTTAGTAAATAAACGCTGGCTTTTTTGTATCTATAAGCTTTAAATAACTATTCTATTTGAATATGTACTTTGTCTCAAATTACACTTAATCTACTGAGTATCTATTAGATGTCGAAATATTTAGCCAAAATTATTTTATTTGCTATGTTAGCGACAGGTGTTTCGCTAGCGGTTTTGATAGCAGTCTATTGGGCTGCTGATAAAAGTGTTGAAGCGCTTAAAAAATGGCAGCTGCCTAACAGTGAGTTTATCGCCATCGACGGTATGCAAGCGCATGTCGTACGATCCGCGCAATGCGCTCATTTAGATACCGCGAAAACTATCGTCTTATTGCACGGTACTTCGGCCAGTTTACATACTTGGCAAGGCTGGACAGATGAGCTTGGCGATGAGTATTGCGTGGTAAGCATGGACTTGCCAGGATTTGGGTTAACTGGTCCTTATACCGATGAAGCAACTCAATATACTAGCGCCAACTATGCCGATTTTGTGATAAAAGTTTTAGATCAATTAAATTTAGATAAGGTCATTCTAGCGGGTAACTCTTTAGGCGGTAAAATCGCTTGGCGTACCGCAGCTCTTCATCCTGAGCGTATCGAGAAGCTTATTTTAGTCGATGCCGTTGGTTACCCAGCCACGCCAAAGAGTATTCCTATAGGCTTTAGACTGGCCGCCTATCCTATACTAAAACCCATTCTGAGCAACGTCTTACCGCGCAGTTTAGTGCAAAAAAGTATTCTAAGTGTCTATGCTGACGACAGCAAAGTCGATGACGTCCTAGTAGATCGTTATTATGAGTTATCATTGCGCCGCGGTAATCGAGGGGCGTTATCCGATAGATTGCGTGAGTTCGATAATATTGAAGATCAGGCGCAAATTAAGCAGTTAACGCAGCCAACGCTTATTTTATGGGGCGCGCAAGATAATCTTATTCCCGCCGAAAACGCTAAGCGGTTTCATCAAGATATTGCTAATAGCCAGCTGAAGATATTCGATAATTTAGGGCATGTGCCGCATGAAGAAGATCCTAAAGCGACGGTCGCTGTAGTCAAAGAGTTTTTAGCCTCATGATTCAATTGAGGACACGCCCTAGGATCTTACCGTTCTCTAACACTTAGTGGGTAATAAAGTCACTATTGATGGTAGCCCTAAATTCACACCTACTGACAACAATAAAGAGTATGTCATAATGAGGTGTTTGTAACCAAAGCAAGGGAGCTCGTATGGCTTTAAATATGTATTATAAAAACGGTCTGTTTCGTAAGACGCGCTGTCAAATCTCTGATGAGCTCGTACCTACGCTTTATCAGGTTCATAATAATGCCGACTTTCCGCAATTAACTTGGCTCATCGATACGCTATATGACAACCCACAGATTGAATCTGACATTGCCAAAGCTTTGGCTGATGAAATGGTAGCGTTTGAGAGAGTGATACTCTCCTTGCAACTGCCTTTCCCTAGAGTGCCATTACAAAAGCTGCATGACTTCTTTGCAAAGGCAGCTAGAGATCAACGGACGATTTATACCAGTAGCGATTGATTATTTAAGCGCTTCCTATCCTTTTATAGCATTTAAAAAGCAGCATCTAAAAAGGTTGAAAGCAAACTTAAGCTGCCAAGCAAACACTATAACCACCTTGAATCCCGCCCAAAATACCCCCATACTCTTAGCACTTATAAACAATAAATAGCCTAAGCAAATATGTCTAATACTTTAAAAAATGCGCCAAACTTAGCAAAAGATAGCTCAGCAAAAGATCTAAATAGTACGATTAGTAATCTAGCTCAAATAAAAGATGCAGATAGCTTTACAGAACTACCTGTGCTTGCTAAAGATAGCCACTATTTAAGCCGGTTAGAGCGTGAGCTAGCGCGTGCGGCTGTAACTAAAAATAAAGCATTCAACCAAAAACAAGCTGCTGATAACACTGACAGTAATAAGCAAGAAAAAGCGCAAAAAGAGCTGGCTAAAAAACGCGCGCAGTACGATAAAATCAAAACGCGCTCACAGCAGACGGTGCAGGCGCGTATCGATAGTATTCCGCAGGACCTGCCAGCGAAGCTCAACCTTGATTTGCCCGTGAGTCAACGTGCCGAGGATTTAGTCCAAGCGATCATTGATAACCAAGTGATTATCGTAGCAGGCGAGACGGGTTCGGGTAAAACGACACAGCTGCCGAAGCTTGCCATGCTAGCAGGCCGAGGTATCACAGGGCAGATCGGGCATACGCAGCCGCGTCGTCTCGCTGCGCGTAGTGTCTCCAATCGTATCGCTGAAGAGCTTGGCGAAAAGTTAGGCAGCACCGTTAGTTTTAAGATCCGCTTTAACGAGCAGGGCACCGCGCAGTCAGTCGTCAAGCTTATGACCGATGGTATTTTGCTGGCTGAACTCGGTCACGACAGATTCTTAAGCAAGTACGATACGATTATTATCGATGAGGCGCATGAGCGTAGCCTTAATATTGACTTTATCATGGGCTATCTCAAAAAGCTGCTGCCTAAGCGCCCTGATCTCAAAGTCATTATCACCTCGGCAACCTTAGACACTAAGCGTTTTAGCGAATACTTTAGTCATTACGATAGCAATCTCAAACGTAAAGTCCCTGCGCCTATCTTCAACGTCGAGGGCCGTAGCTTTCCGGTTGAAGTGCGCTACCGTCCGCTGACCGACGAGCCAGTGACTAGCTCGGATGATGATAGCTATGACGACTTCGAAGAAAACTTGCCGCGTGCGGTTGTCGCAGCGGTAGAGGAGTGCTTTAGCGATGCTCAAAGTAAAGGGCATGCCGATCAGGCTGATATCTTAATCTTTGCCGCGACTGAGGCCGAGATTCGCGAATTGCAAGACGTACTGATTCAATACGGCCCCAAACATACCGAAGTGCTGCCACTATTTGCACGCCAGACTTATGAAGAGCAGCAGCGTATCTTTCAGCCCTCCGGTCGTGGTCGCCGTATCGTTATTGCCACTAACGTTGCCGAGACTGCGCTGACCGTACCCGGTATTCGTTATGTAATCGACTTAGGCTTAGCGCGGATATCACGTTATTCCTATCGCTCGCGCGTACAGCGTTTGCCTATTGAGGCGATATCTCAAGCCGCTGCTAATCAGCGTAAAGGACGCTGTGGCCGTGTCGCGCCTGGTGTTTGTATTCGTCTGTATTCTGAGGAGGATTTTAGTGGTCGTCCTGAATTTACCGAACCTGAAATTCTACGTACTAACTTGGCTTCGGTTATTTTGCAAATGGCGAACCTGCGTCTAGGTAGTGTCGAGGATTTTGAATTCATCGAGCCACCCGATAGCCGTCTGGTTACCGATGGTCATAAGCTGCTCGATGAGCTTGGCGCGATTACTGCCAAAAACGACAAAGCCAATATCCCAAAACGTAAGCAAACCTTGGATCATCTGCGTCTGACCCGTATCGGGCAAAAGATGGCACGTATGCCAATCGATCCACGGCTAGCACGGATGCTAGTGGCAGGTAGCGACTACGATTGTATTCGCGAGATGCTTATCATCGTTGCCGCTCTAGCGGTACAAGATCCACGTGAACGCCCTGCAAATAAGCGTCAACAAGCCGATCAAAAGCACGCTGAGTTCCGTCAAGATGACTCGGATTTCTTATTTTATTTGAGTCTTTGGAAGGCGCTATTTGAGACTGACGAAAACGGTAATAAGCTCTCTGGCAATCAGCGTAAAAACTTCACCAAAAAGAACTATCTTAGCTTTCCGCGTGTGCGTGAGTGGAATCAAACGCATCGGCAACTTGTGCAAATGGTCACTGATTTAAACTTAACCGACGTAAGCGAGGTTAAGGGCGATGCTAAAGCCAAGGGCAAACCAGCCGATATTAAGAATGTTAAAAACAGTAAAAACGCTAATAAAGACTCAAATAAAAAACAAAGCAATGAAAAAGGGGTAAGCAATGACCCCACCGTTATCGACGATGAGGAAGTCAAAGCGGTTAAATACGCCAATTTACACCGGGCGCTGCTAACAGGCTTGCTTTCTACTGTGGCGCACAAAACGGAAAGCCGCGGCGAGTATCTGGCCGCACGTCAGCAAAAAGCTAAAATTTTCCCAGCCAGTACCGTATTTAAGCAAGTGCCGCCTTGGGTGATGGCTTTTGAAGTGGTCGAAACCTCACAAGTCTTTATGCGTACCGTTGCCAAGATTGAGCCTGAATGGATCATCGCTGAGGCTGGTAATCTGCTCAAATATCACTACTTCGAGCCGCATTGGTCGAAGAAAACAGGCCGCGTCAAAGCCTACGCACAGATCAGTCTGTTCGGACTAATTATCATCTCTAAGCAGCTGACTAATTATGAGCAAATCAATCTGTCTGAGTCGCGCGAGATTTTTATCCGCGATGGTCTTGTCACCGGTAATCTAGGCCGACAAGCACCATTTTTGCAGCACAATATGGATAAGATTGCGCATGTTGAACGCATAGAAGATAAGCTGCGCCGCCGTGATTTACTGGTTGATGAAGAGGCGCTGTATCAGTTCTATGATAAAAAAATACCTGAGCATGTCGCTAGTCGCAAAGCCTTCGAAGATTGGCGTGCGGAGATGGAAAAGAGCGATCCTAAGTATCTGTTCTTTACCGATGACGATGTGCTTAATAGCCAAGCGCCGACCACAGGCGACTTCCCAGAGATTTGGCAATTAGGCGATTTGCGCTTGCCGCTGCGTTACGTGTTTGATCCTGCTAGTGACGATGATGGGGTGACCATTCGGGTGCCACTTGCTGCACTGCCGCAGCTGGACGCCATTGAGCTGTTATGGGGTGTACCGGGCTGGCGCTATGAGCTGGTACTACAACTGCTTAAATCCTTACCCAAAGACATTCGCCGTCAAATCGTACCGATTCCAGATACTGCTGATAGCTTGTTCGATGAGCTCAAAATAGAAGCCGAGCAAGGTTTGCTCAAGCAGCTTTGTCATGCGCTTAATCGTCGCGGTATCATGTCAGTCACTCCTGATAAGTTTGACCCTTCCTCTATCGACCGCTACTTGCAGCCGCAGATATCGGTCGTCGATGATAAAAATCGTATTATCGAAAAAGGCCGTGATCTACAAACGTTGCAAATCCGTCATGCTAGCGAGACCAGTCAAGCGGTGACCGAACAGCAAGGCGCGCATACGAGTTTCCCTGAGCACTTTACTTTTAGTAAAAATCGTCATAGCGCGGGCGTGGTAATGAAGCAGTTCTCCGCTTTGGTCGCCGACGAAGCAGGTACAGCGGTGTCGATTCATCAATATACTGACGTCAATGCCGCACTGGAAGCACATCGCATGGGCGTATTGACGCTGATTAAAGCTAAGCTTGGCGCCAAGAAAAAGCAGCTCACCAGCCAAATCGACAAGATATTTAAACTTGCCTTTGCACCCCTTGGCGATATGGAAAAGCTTAAAACTATCGTTATTGATGCGGCGCTCGATGCGACTTTAGAGGAGCACTACGTATTATTTGATCATAGTTCTGATCTGCCTGAGAGTGCCGATAGTATCGCGGTTGGCTTAGCTGAGGAGCTTCCTTTTACGTTAGAGGAGTATCAGCAAACTCAAGAGGTAGTGGTCAATAATTTCCTGCTGACAGGTCAAAGCGTTATTAAAATTCTCAAGGAAGTCTATACGCGCTGGCAACGTATTCGCCAGAGCCTACTGATGCTCGATCGGGAGGTGTTCGGCGAATCGATTGATGATATCGAAGATCAGCTGTCGGACTTGTATCTGGCGGACTTCGTCTACCGCATGGATTATAGTCATTGGCAACAGTATCCGCGCTATCTAGAAGCATTAGAGCTAAGGATTGAGCGGCTTGAGCATAATCTTGAGTCCGATCTTGAAGGCGTCTATGCGCTCGATTTGCACATGGAGCGACTGGTTAACCGTGCCAGTGACGCCGCTATTAGCGAGTATCGTTGGATGGTGGAAGAATACCGTATTCAGCTCTTTGCCCAGCCGATGAAAACTCGTATGGCGGTGTCCCCGAAACGCCTTAAAAAGGTTTGGGATGAGACGCGTTAAAAAATTGCATGCCAATTTTAGCGTCGCAAGGAAGCTTTTGTTTGAGCGAGCTTTAAATAGAATTTTTTGGACACGTTAAAAAATTGCATGCTGACAGAAAATCATAGATTTTCTCTTGAGCTAGGAGCTCTTTATTAAAATCAGCCCTTAAAGGGGAACTTTCGGACGCGTTAAAAACTGTCTGTTTTACTCCCAAACCTAACGCGTTTTTTCGGATAAATCCTTACTTATAAGTTTGCTAAACAAGGAGAGTAAAAATGTGGGATGAACGCTACAGTGAACCAGGCTTTGCCTATGGTACTGAGCCTAATGATTTCTTAAAAGTAGAGCTTATGAGAATACCTAAAGGCGGGTGCGTTTTATGCCTAGCTGAAGGCGAGGGTAGGAACGCGGTGTTTTTAGCCGAGCAAGGTTATGAAGTCACTGCCATGGACTTATCCGAAGTTGGCTTACGTAAAGCGCAGCAATTAGCTGACGATAAAGGCGTAACCATCAGCACGCAAGTGGCTGATTTGTCGGATTACGAGTTTGAAGCCGATCGTTGGGACGGTATCGTCTCCATTTGGGCGCACGTTCCTGAGACCATTCGGCAGCAAATCCATTCACAGATTGCTCAAGCTTTAAAACCCGATGGTGTATATTTATTAGAAGCTTATACTTACGAGCAAACTAAGATGGATGCGGTTGGTGGGCCACCTGCTGATCAACAAGATCGTTTTGGCTCGTTGGTAAATTTACGAGCAGAGCTTACAGAATTGGAAGAAGTGATAGGCGTTGAAAAACAGCGTATGATATCAGAAGGCACGCGCCATCAGGGGTTAAGCGCAGTAGTACAGTTTATCGGTAGAAAAAAATAGGCTCAAAAAATATCTTAATTGACTGATTATTTATTTAACTGATTATATGGTAAATATTTCTGTCATAAAAAAAGGGTGACAGATTTTGCATCTATCACCCTAAATTTATTCTTAAATAGTGTCTTAGCGATTACATAGTGCAGTTTACGCTGTATTCTTTACCATTAGCGAGCTTTGCGCTGATGATACCGTAGTCTGCTTTGGTCTGCCATTGTAGGTTCATTTTAGGGTTGTCATTATTGACATAGCGCGCGCCAGAACCAGATACCGCTTGTGTCATGATAACTTTTTGATTGCTAATACCGAATTTTGGCATAGTGATATTTAAGTTAGCAGCGCTACCATCTGCAGCATAAGCTGCTGTAACTTTGCCATTGCCTTCGCAAGTATAAGAATTGACGACTTGATTAGTAGCACCTGTTTGATCATTACCCACAAATGGATTATTCGCACATGCGGCTAAAGCTAAAACAGCTGGTGTTAGTACTAATAATTTTTTCATAACTTTCCTCAAGAAATTTAAGAATGAAGTGTTTAAATGCCAACGAGTATCCTACACTTTAATAAAACTATTCTCGTTATCATTTGATATCTGTCTCGTAAACATCGTGTTTCAAAGTGTATAAGTTTAAGTTTTAAGCTAGGGTGTGTTGACATATATAGAATAATTGATAATCATAGTGTTATGACTAGATTAACCCTAAGTGATGCCCAGTG
>NZ_JBPYDC010000022.1:0-52749 GCF_051847575.1 Psychrobacter sp. 1U2 | reverse complement strand
GTGGTTTGATTATTATCGTCAGGCTGCGTAACTAAAATCTCCCAAGTTTAGTTCTACGGGATTGACAGCAAGGGTCAAGTCGCAGTTGAGCAAGCTCCCATGGAAGATGAGATTAGCTCGGTCAGTATGGCTATCTAGCTTGAGGTGAGATTATGATTTTGCCAAGGTCTTTAGATTGAATAATTGCTTGGTTGTGCCTCACTAACCGATATTAATAGTATGACTTAACTCTCTATAGCTATCTTCTAGGTAACATTTAGAAAATAGCTATAGAGGGTTTTTTGATGAATGAATACCTATCAATAGAGTCGGTTTGCGATATGTTGAACAAACGCATACATGATAATTTATAAGGTTTTTACTAGGTTAAATCTAAAGCATACGCGCCGAATTTCACTTGCTAATTCTACAGTTAGACTTCAACCAAAGTAGAGCATATATCAAAAAAAGCCTAAATAAGCGATAATGCCCGTCATAGATTCTGTGACGCCATAATCAGTGTTACGCGCTAGAATGATAGCCACAGACACCAATACCGCAAATCTCTAGTACAAGGCCACTCTGCATGACTAACAATAATCCCTTTAATCTTATTCCGCTGACACCCACTGGCAGGAACGACGTAGACAACGTCAATCTCTATGCTCCTGATGACATGATTACTATCTATGAGCAGCAGTTTTTAACCGAAGTACCTGACGACAAGCTCACTGAGTTTTTGCCCGCCCTAAAAGCGTTTTATGATATCGATGATAATACCTTAGATATTAGCGCCGTTATTTTTGACGCCATTGGCGATGCCGCTATCATTTATAATCATAAAATCAAAGTAGGCGACTATCAGCTATTAGGCGAGCTGGTCAAAGAGAGCATTCTAGAAGAAACTGAAGAGCAATCAAAAGATCAGGCTAATAATGACAGCGACGATGCTCAAGCCTTTACCATCGACTGTCTGCGCACCTTTTATATCAACGATGTGGAGATACCCTATCACTTTAATCTATTTATCCAAGGCGATGGCTATTCGACTTTGACCGAAAAAAATACCGTACTCGAAAAGCTCTATTGGTTCGTTCACGATGGCTTTGACGAGCACCTACTGGGCAACCCTGACGATGTCATAAGCCTAGAGTCTATCAATGCTGAGCTGGTCCAATTAGGCATTAGAGAGATGGATTTGACTACTATTCATGCTATCGTGAATTATATCGAAGATCATATTATCGATGATGAGATGGCAGACGTGCTCAATGAAAAGATAGATAGATCAGAGTAGGGTTTGGATTCAGAGAAAGTTAGCTTGTAATCATCGAGGGTACGCGGGGCGGCACCCAAAGAGGAGTCTCAACAGAACCATTGCCCATGTATGACGTAACGGGCATTAAGCAAGGGCTACAGCAAAGCATGACAGAGGTGAGCTAGTACAGCTGATACACGCGCACGGCATAGAAAAGAGTTGATCCAGTCAGCTCTTTTTTTATGTGCTAAATAAAAACAGTAGAGTATGAGGCATAGTAAAAAATACAGGACTCGGTAATTATATGAGAGGACGCGCTCTAATTCATTTATAAGGAGCACATTATGGAGAATTGAAATACAACACTACCAGTCATTGAGCAGGGGATGCCTCAATATAACCAAACTTGGGCGTTCTACTAGTGACCGTATTATTTATTCTGAGCGCTCTAAACCTATGGAAAGGATTCAGTCTAAAGAATAAGAGTGCAGAACTAGAAGAGACTACACAAAAAAGAAAATTGAGTAATCGCCTTTGGAAGCCAAAGCGCTAAGATAGGTAAAGCGATTGAAAGATGTCAGCCGTAGTTTTAACATTGAGTTATAAGTATATGAATTACACTCACCTTTAGTATAGCCTATTGCCTCTGCTGTGCTACAAGCTGAACAAGCATTGCTTGCAGTACTATAGCTAACTGTTGAACCAACTTGAGTTTTTACGCAAACCGGCTCATATTGAGCAGTACACATCGTATTTTCATCATCAAAAGAAGGACACTGTTCAAACACTGCATCGCTAGGTATTTGGCTATTGAGAGATGGTGTTTGATTGTCAAAAATGGGGACATCGACTAAGCTGCTACAGCCAGTAAAGGCGATTGTTATTGAAAGTCTGGTTAACATTAACCAAGAGGAAGATAAACCTTTATTAAATATATTAGCGCCTTGGTGATAAATTAGTTCTAATGTCCTATTGTAGCGCTAATCATAAAGTTAGTCTAAAATAAATACCACATTAATCAAATGGTACAAATTTTTCTAGTTTGCTCTGTACTTGCATCATTTTTAGAAATTTTGGTGAATTTGTACTTTCATAAGCTCTATTCAAAGCTTCTTGATACGTAGAGAAGTTAATAGGAAGCCTTAAATCGCTTAACACGTATACTGTGAAATACACTATCATAATATAAATAAATTAGACTTTAGCCCCACTAGTCCAGCCGGATAATCGCAGAAAGAATGGGACTTCGAGATGATTAACCGACTAAAGAAGAATGCTTTACAGTTTAAGAAAAATCCAATTAAAGATTATCTTGATTATTAATTTTTATACTGTGTGTTCTCTAGTGTTATTATCTGAGAACAAAGGTTATTCAGGATGGGAATTTTGCTATAACTTTTAGAGGGATTCTAATGAAAAAGTATATTGGTTTTACGCATAAAGTTTTTAGATTTGCGTTATATGTCTCAAAGCATTTAAAAGTTGATGTGATTAATATTTTGAAATATCAAAAAAACGCTCCTTTTTCATGTGAAAGACTGTTTGTAAAGCCTAGCAATATAAATTTTATGTTAGATCCATCTATAGATTTTGGTAATAATTTGCAGCGTTCAGACACAGGCACTGTAAGAGGGGGTGACTGGGATTTAAGTATAATCCCATTTACAGAGTTAGATAAATATAAGGTTTGTTATGCACATTTTTCTGAAAACAAGTCATGGAAAGATAGTAATGCTTATGACTTAATGTTATATCTTATGGAAAAAGAACCTGGTATCGACGGCTGCTATAATATTGATGATATCGTCATAAGATATAATAAGTTAGATGATATATTTTTATCTACAAAGGATAGTCGAAAGCTCCTAAGTGCTAGCGAAGTTAATAAAAAAGTATTTAGAGAGGAGGGGGGGATATATGTACACATCGGCAGAAATGGTAATCTTATATTCGGTTTAGGCGGTTGTCACCGGTTATCAATCGCTAAGATTCTTGAATTGGAAGAGGTGCCTGTTCAATTAGGTGTAGTACACGAGAGTGCAATATCTAACTGGGGTATAGAGCTTGAAAGAGCAAGAGAACCTTTTTCGTTAAAAGATTACTTTGTTAGACTCATCAATTAAATTTTATACATAGAATTTATTGTGTTGTTTAACTAAAACACCTTAGGAAACTCCCCAACTTTAAGCTGTCGTTTGAGGCGCTTGTTCTCTTCTAAAAACAGCTATAAGCTGTAAATCATACTGCTCAGTCCCTACAAGCTTGCCTTGATTAGCTTTGTTGTTCCAGTTCGATAAGGTTTGCATGAGGATACCAAGCTGTTTTGCAGTCGCTGAAATATTACCGTTGTTGTCTGCTATCTTTTTAACAGCTCCGGCTTTAAATTCGTCACTGTAGGTTCTTAATTTCTTGGTCATGGTAAACTCCTGTGTATACGCTTAGTTTACCAAGTTTAGTTGTACGGTTTTTTCAGCATAGCTCAGGTTGCAGTAGGACGTACCATCAGAAACAGTTTGGGATGGTTTTTGACAGCAACGAAGTATTGCTTATCTTCAGGCTTGTGACTGCTGATGCTTCGGTCTGAACTGATCGCTTTTCTATCCATAGCCTTAATCTCTATAAGTACATTCAAAAATCAGTATACTCAAAGTGCATGGATTAGGATAGATAAAGCAAGACAGTATAGTACAATAGATACAACAAAGCCCCTGATATCAGGGGCTTTGACGGTTCTAAAGATAAGTATAGAACTAGGTATTGGTACCGGTGGTCGGACTCGAACCGACACGCTTTTAAAGGCAACGGATTTTGAATCCGTCATGTCTACCAATTCCATCACACCGGCGTGTTAGGTATAAAGCAATGAGCTTTATTAAATTGGGCTACAGGTTGTACTGTATAGGCTGCGTATTATAACAGCCCAGCTGTCATCGTCAAGAATTATTTATCTTGATTGAGCAAATTTCTAACCTACAAACGCACGCTCAATAACATAATCAGCTTGTACGCCCATACGCGGCGATACGGTGAGACCAAAGCCATCTAATATTCTAGAGATATCGGCGTTGAATGGCATGCTACCGCAAATCAATACGCGGTCATCTTCTTTATTCATTTGTGGTAGTCCGACATCTTCAAACAGCTTGCCTGATTCCATCAAGTCGGTAATACGGCCCATATTTCTAAATTCTTCGCGCGTCGTCGTTGGGTAGTAAACGAACTTTTCTTTATACCAGTCGCCGAAGATCTCATCATTAGGTAGCTCGTTTTCAAACATCTCAAGATAAGCCAAATCTTCGACGTTACGCACACCATGGACCAAGATTATCTTTTCGTATTTTTCATAAACCTCAGGATCACGTGATAACGCTAGGAACGGCGCAAGGCCTGTACCTGTGGCGAGCATGTACAGGTTTTTACCTGGTAGTAAATCGTCTAAGACTAGCGTGCCAGTCGGTTTTTTGCTGACTAGTAGCTCATCGCCGACTTTGATATGCTGCAAGCGTGAGGTCAGTGGCCCATCAGGAACCTTAATCGAAAAGAACTCTAAATGGTCTTCATAATTAGGACTAGCAATCGAGTAAGCTCGCAGTAGCGGTCTGCCATCAACTAAGATACCAATCATCGCAAACTCACCGTTACGAAAACGTAAGCCATCGTCGCGAGTGGTCTTGATACTGAAGAGCGAATCGTTCCAGTGGTGAACGTCTGTGACCGTTTCTGTGCGGAGTTTTGACATAAAGCCCTCTGATTAATCGATAAACGCATCGAATGGCAAGCCGCCAGATGCAAGTTATTCTCAATATATAATGGGGCACATCATAACAAATTTCAAAATAAAAATCCGCCGTGATATGCGTACTTACCATGATAAAATGGAATATCGTTAGTGATTATTTTTGTATGATTTATAGAGTATCTCTGACTACAGTGCATTTTTTGGCTTTGGAATAATTGATGAGTAAGCAAATACAGACCCATGTGGCGCCTATCATTGGCTATCATCGAGCGCCATTATCTCAGAAGTTTGGTGCGCCAAGACAGCCTAATTTAGTCGAGCTGATTAGTGCTATTGAGATGATTGCGCCCTTTGATACGCCAGCGGCTTTTGTCGGCTTAGAAGAGTTTAGCCATCTTTGGCTCAGTTGGCAGTTTCATCATAATAAAGATCTCAATAATCAGCAGACTAGCATTCAGCAAGGCACACAGACCGATAGTGGCTTTCGCGCGCAAGTCAGACCACCACGACTAGGCGGTAATCAAAAGATAGGCGTATTTGCCAGTCGCAGTATGTATCGCCCCGCACAGCTTGGCCTTTCAGTGGTGAAGCTTGAGCGGATCGAAGTGATTGCAGGCCGAGTGATGTTGATTATCAGTGGCGCCGATTTGATCGAGGGTACGCCCATTATCGATATTAAGCCTTACGTCGCTTATAGTGATAGTATTGAGCATGCTGCGAGCGGATTTGCGCCAACAGCGCCGATCCCGTTAGCGGTTACAATGACTGCTAATGCTCAAGAGCAGTTCGCAGCCTTGTCTCATAATGACATAGAGAGCCGCACACCTATAGACAGCAAATCTGTGATTAATAATATACAGCAGCGTTTAGTGGCGGCAGATTTGCCGTTAATAACAGCTTTAATTGCGCAAGATCCTAGGCCAGCTTACCGCCGTGATGAAATAAATACGAGCTTTATCATGCGCTATAAGTCGGTCGATGTCAGCTTTTGCCAAGCGGAGCGGGGCGAATTGCAGATTATGTCAGTAGTCGAAGTGGTTTAATAGTATTAAATTATGAATAATAAAAGAAGATAACTATGTCGGTTCCGGATTATTCTTTAATGGTAGATTTGCGCTGGTGTCTTGATGAGTTGCTAGCAGATAGGGTGATCGATCAGCGCGGTTATAATCTAGTAATGACCAGTCGCCGTGATAAAACTCAGCATCCCCTGATTACGGTTAGCGAGTTTGGCTTGATCAATGGTCACGATAAAGAGGGTGAGAATAAGCTGACACTGACTTGGCTCAATCAGTGGTTAGCTGCTAAAGCCCATATTCCTTTAGTCCGTATCGACCCGCTTAAAACGGACGTACCAGCAGTGACGCAGCTGATGTCGTTTGAGTATGCGCGCTCGCAGCATATTTTGCCCATTGAGGTAGCAACTGATGAGATCGTCATCGGTACCGATCAGCCTTTTTATAGCGACTGGCATAGCAATATCGAAAAAATCATCGGCAATAAGAGCTATCGTACTGTTTATATCAGCCCCGATCAGATCAATCGCTATCGCCAAGAGTTCTATCAAGTCACCCAAGCGATCGCAGGCGCTAATAGTGTGCACAAACGCGCTGCTGCCGACGTCACTAACGTCGAGGCCTTGCTACAGTTAGGCGATAATGCCAACCCCGATGCTAATGATCAGCATATCGTCAAGGTCGTCGATTGGCTACTGCTGTATGCTTTTGAGCAGCGCGCTAGTGATATCCATTTAGAGCCGCGCCGCGAGACCGGCAAGGTGCGCTTTCGTATTGATGGCGTCCTGCATACCGTCTATGAGATGCCGATTGCGATTTTGATGGCAGTCACTGCACGGATTAAAATCTTGGGCCGTCTCAATGTCGCCGAGAAGCGCAAACCGCAAGATGGCCGGCTCAAGACCCGCACTCATAAGGGCTTAGAGACTGAGCTGCGTCTGTCAACTTTGCCAACGGCTTTTGGCGAAAAGCTAGTCATGCGCGTCTTTGACCCAGAAGTACTTGTGCGCTCGTTTGCGCAGCTCGGTCTCTCAGGTAAGCAGCTTGAGATGTGGCACGAGCTAACTAGCCATCCAAACGGTATTATCTTAGTCACTGGGCCGACAGGTTCTGGTAAGACCACTACCTTATATAGTACGCTCAAACAGCTTGCCACTGAGCAAGTCAATGTCTGCACTATCGAAGATCCTATCGAGATGATCGAGCCGGCTTTTAATCAGATGCAGGTCAATCCGGCGATAGATTTGCATTTTGCCGATGGTATTCGCTCGTTGATGCGTCAAGATCCTGATATCGTTATGGTCGGAGAGATACGCGATTCTGAGACCGCTAACATGGCGGTACAAGCCTCGCTTACTGGGCATTTAGTGCTCTCGACCTTGCACACTAATGATGCACCAAGCTCGTTGCCGCGCTTGCATGATTTAGGCGTACAGCCATTTTTAACCTCAGCGACGATACTAGGCGTTATGGCGCAGCGACTGATTAGAACGCTGTGCCCGCATTGCAAACAGGCACAGAAACTTAACGCCGATAGTGAGATGGCGCTGCAGTGGCAAGAGCTAGTACAGCCGTGGCGAGCTTCATTACCAACACAAATCTATATGGCCAAAGGCTGTGAACACTGCCGCCATACTGGCTATCAAGGACGTATTGGTCTTTATGAGATTATGCCGCTATCTAATGAGCTCAAAAAGCTAGTCGCGGCTGATGCCAATCTAGAGACGCTTAAGCAGCAAGCGTACCGCGAAGGCGTGCAGCCGCTAAGGCTATCTGGTGCTAAGCGTATTTCTGAAGGAGTGACCACGATAGAAGAGGTGATGCGGGTGGTACCTTTATAGTTTGTAGAGTAGAGACACTGTAGAGTAGAGACTAAGCTTTTTAGCAAGCCGATGGTTGATTTTGCAACACGTCAGCAGTTAGGAAATATTCTAGATTTCAACGATTTATGTTTCATGCTAGCTTGAATGGTAGGCATGCTTAGCTTAGCGCTCCCAACGTACACCTTGACGGATGACTTTGGCTGGCACGCCAGCCACTAGGCAGTTAGGCGTATTGATAGGTTTATTAACAAAAGCGCCGGCGGCGATAATACAACCATCGGCAATAGAGACGTTTTTGGAGATAGTTACATTAGCAGCAATCCAGATATGATCACCAATAACCACATCACGATGCGCGTTATTTAAACGGCAGTTAGAGGCTATGTCATAGACCTTGTGCACGTCTGTCGCCCGAATCTCAATACCGCGCGATATCATGCAAGCGTTGCCAATAATGACGCTTTTATCTCTAGCTAAGATATAACAGCCCACCGCTGTAGTCTGCCCACCAATATGAATACGCAAGTGCTGTCCCACGATCAGTAATTGTCCTGAAAACTTCACGCCATCTTCTATGATGACTTGATTGTTGCTACCATTGATATCGATTTTTAGATTATTGAATTTAGTATTGTTGCCGATAGAGATTTGATTATTATCACCTTTACGGATGTTGATCTTAGAATCGCCAACGATGCGAGCGTTTTTGGCAATATCAAATTGATTGTTATCCCCGTTATCCTGCAATAAAAAACGCTGCCGATATAAGTATTTTGGCACTAAGCGAGTCAGCGCTCTTTTATTGAGCGCTTTTGGCAGTGCAAAGGTTTTGTGATCAGTCATAGGGCAGGGGCTTATCAAATTAGCTAAAAGGAGTTGAAGACTATCGATTCTAGCATTATTAATGACTGAGTTTCATCTGGCTGATAATGGATCGAATATAGTACTTGCCTTGAAAACAGCGTTTATTGCAGCAATATCTAGGACTTAAGGCTTTTATTTATAAGAGAAAGGCGACAAAGCTAGTCACGATAAAATTTAATCAAAAACGATAAAGATAACGATAAAGATAGAGAGAGTATTTATGTTTACTGACACTCATTGCCACCTCAACCGTCTCGATCTCACTAAATACGGTGGCGAGCTCTCAGGTGCCATTGCCGCTATGAAAGAGGCCAATGTCACCCGAGCGATGGCGATTATGTGCGATTTTGCTGAATATGATGAGATTGCCGATATCGTGAGCCGCTACAGCGATGATGATCTGCGTTTAGGTATGAGCGTGGGGATTCATCCTTGCGAAGACATCGGCGTCTTGCAATCGGCGAGCGTAGAGCGTTTACTTGAAACGGCTAAAGAAGACCATGTTTGGGCCATAGGGGAGACGGGACTGGACTACTATTGGTCGACCGAAAATAAACTTGAACAGCAGGACAGTTTGGCGCGCCATATTCATGCCAGTCAACAGCTAAAAAAACCGTTAGTGGTGCATATGCGCGACGCAAAAGACGATACTATCGATATCTTAAAGTCTGAGGGTGCAGAGCACGGTATTATCCACTGTTTCACTGAAGATTGGGATACTGCTAAGCGCGCGCTAGATCTAGGGTTTTACATTTCTTTTTCGGGAATTGTCAGCTTTAAGAGCGCTAAAAGTATTCAAGAGGCGGCTAAAAATATGCCGCGAGATAGAATACTTATCGAAACCGATAGCCCTTATTTGGCGCCCGTACCCAAACGTGGACGCCCTAATGAGCCAGCTTATGTACCTTATGTCGCTAGTTTTATCGCTGATATGTATGAGTGCAGTAGTGAAGAGGTAGGTAAGTTAACTGCAAAAAACTTTGAAAATTTACTAGCACAATATCATTAAAGTCGTTATGCTATGACCAGTCAGTCATTTATAAATAAGGCGTATTGCTCAACTTTGAGCATCCAAATCCTGTTTTTTATAGCATTAGCGTTCTCTTATCTCTATTAATAAAAGTGTTTGCCAGTCGTACTTGGCAGTAAACAGCCTTGCCCGGCAGCTACTATGAGACGAAGATAACCAATGACTGACTACTAAGCATAGCTACTTGTTATAGTTGCCTCTTACTAGTGACTCTTAATAGCTGAGTTGTTAATTGGCTGATTCGTCGAACTATAACCGTATGCTTAATTTCACCAAGTTTAGGAGAAGTTATGAGTCGTCAGCACCAGTTCAAAGTAAGAGAAGAGAATATCTTAGCGATGGCTGAGCAATTGCTACTTGAGTCAGGCGATGGTGATATTACTTTAGATAGCCTAGCCGATCAGCTTGATTTAGCCAAGGGTACCCTATACAAGCATTTTTCTAGTAAAGATGAGCTTTATTTGCGTATTATTATTCGCTACGAAGAGCAGCTATTTGAGATTAACCGCGTTGATGACTGTGCTTCTGCTGGGGTGGCACGGATGATCCTCCAGCAGCTGCTCAATCCACAAAAAGCGATGCTCCTGAACCAAATTGAAGAGCGTCTGGCCGCTTCAGTGACCGGTCTTAATCGCTTATTTGCCGAGCTTTATGATATCCGTCGTCAGCGTATGAAGCGTCTGATCGATATCGTCAGTGCTTATCTCAAAGAGCAGCACAGCGGCATGACCACTCGTGACTATCTGTGTACTATTTGGGCGATGGGGCAAGGCGGTGCCGGACTGCTTAATTCTAGCTTTTATCAGCGCTATCTGGGTCGCCGTGATACGCTACGCTACGCGCTCGTTCAGCAGATGCTGGATCTTCCTGGACACTATCCGGCGCATACCGCTGATGAGAGCCTCAATGATGAAGATATGCAAGATCTGGTTGAGCAAATCGAGACAGAATCAGCAGAACACCGTAATACTCAGTATTAATGGCTAATGTTTTATCAATGGCTAATAGTGGTCATTGCTAATAATCAATGATCAAGGTTTGCCTCCTATCATGAAACACGCGCAGACTGGTTTTACTTTAGTGGAGATCATAGTGGTGGTGGTTATTTTATCCATCTTTGCCGGTATGATCAGCTTGTCTGTTGGTAGCAGTGAATCGCGTAAACACTTAGCTTTTTATGAGCATTTAACAGATTCACTCAGCTACGTTCGACTATTATCCGCAGAACGTATGCAGCCGATGGGGCTAAGCCTACAAGCGGATAAACAGGGTCAGATCACCCCTATAATCGTCAGTCTCTCTAACCCCTATATAGCCTATCAAGCCGCCGATAAACTTGGCACTACTGGCGCTATCGATAGTACCCCCAAAAACGCTATGGAGCTCTCCGCCATGTCCGCGGATCCAAAAGACAACGTAGCAAATCCGAGCTGGGAGCTAGAACCAGAAATCACTTTACCGCAGATGCCTGCAGGCGTCAGCTTAGCGATTCAAAGTCTGGATTCTAGTAATATGAGCGCGAGCAATGGCGGCATAAAAGCGCAGGCGCTACAGCCGTGGTTCACCGAGCAAGCCGTGCCACAAGTCCTCTGGTTCGGAACCGGGCAGGCCAGTCCTGTCACTATAGAAGTGCGCCATCAGTCGCGGTTAGTGGGTGAGGTAATTACCATTATGCCGGATGGTAGTATGACAATAGGGCAAGGGTTATAGCGCATGAATCTTACCGAAAAACCTACGGCGCTAAGATCAAAAATAGACAAGCCGCCTCCTACAAATGTGTCTTATACATCGTCAGGTAAGTCCTACCAGTTCTTTAAGCTGAATTCATCTATAAACACGCGCCGATCAGAGCGCGGTTTTACCTTGATTGAGGTGATGGTGGCGCTCGCTATCTTAGCCGTCGTCGCTGTCGCTGCTAGCCGTGCTAGTAGTGCTTATCTGTCTTCAGTCGATGTTTTAAAAACGCGAACCTTAGCGCATTTCGTCGCTCAAAACGCTGCGGCCGACTTACGTATTCAGCAGATTTGGCTGACTGCCAATCGCAGCCAAACGGTCAATGAGCAAGGGCGTGATTGGCAAGTAAAGATGAGCGTAGCCAACACTTTGAGCCCCGCATTAAAAAAGGTGACTATCGAGGTCGCGCCGATTCTCGATGGTCAACCGCGTTCGGTGGTAACGGACATTACGGTGATAGTTAGTAATCCTGAGACGGCTAGTGGTAGTGCCGCCTCCTTTGGTTTGGGTAGTGGCGACGATGGAGGACCGCCATGAGCGCGCAGCGCGGCTTTACTTTACTGGAGCTGATGGTTGCTATGGCGATATTTGCGATGCTTGCCGTGGCAGGCTGGCAGGTATTCGATAGTGTCAATCGCGCGCGCGATAGAGCGCAGCTGCAGGCGGATCATTTGGCGGCGTTGCAGTACGCTTATTTGCAGCTGCAGCAAGATATGGGGCAGATTATTGCTTATCAAGTGCCTAGCGCTCAAGCTGCTAATGAGATTAATAATAATGATACTAGCAATAATACTGGTGATGCTGCGCCACTAGCGCCTGAGCCCTTTATGCGCTTAGATGGCGAGCAGGTAAGCTTTGTACGTTTCGCTGATCCGGATCCCCGTTATCAAAGCAGCCCAAGTTTGCAGCATATCGAATATATCTTTGCCGATCAGCGTTTAATTCGCCGTCAGTATACTCATATTGAAAATACTAGCGGTAGTAATAGCCAAAATGTGAGCTTAGATAGCGTATTACTCGAAGGGGTAACGGCTGCAAGCTGGCAAGCGTTATTGCCTGAGCCTGCTAATACTTTTCCTAATGACAGCAGTAATAGCAATAGTAGTAATTTGGCTAATACAGCTAATGGGACGGCGCAGTCAAGCCAAGTTAACTCAGTGAATTTATTACCACAAGGCGTCGCCGTCAGCTTTACTTATCAAGATATGCCGATTCATTGGCAATGGGCGCTAGCGCCGCAGCCTCTACCTGTAACTAATAATACGCTGGGCAGTAGCAATAATGATAATAACAATAACAACACTGGCAATAATAACTGACTTATGACGATAGCAATCAGATCTCAACGCGGCGTGGCTTTATTGACTATCCTCTTATTGGTAGTCAGTATCACTGTGGTGGCAGGAGCTATGCTCGCCAGTCAGAAGATTGTCATTCGCCGCAGCGGTTTATTATTCAATCAGAATCAATTACTACAAGACATTGACGCTGCGCAGCAATTGGCTGTCACTTTGGTTCGAGCTGATAGTATGCTCAATGATACCGATAGTCTCCAAGATATTTGGGCGCAGCCGCTCCCGCCTTATCCTTTAGCATCGCATACGGTGACTATGGAGCTGCGCGATGAGGCAGCGCGCTTTAATATCAATAACCTTTATCACGATGGGAAAGTAGACGCTGCTGCTTTAGGTGTTTTTCAGCGCCTATTAACTCAGCTCAATCTAGATCCAAAGATAGCTATCGCCGCTCTGGATTGGCAAGATAGGGATAGGGAAGTCTACAAGGATGGCGGAGAGGAGGGCGTAGTCTATGCTCAGCAAGGCACTGGCTTGAGCGCCGCTTTACCCAATCAGCCGTTTGTCAGTGTCGATCAGCTGCAAGATCTACCCAATATGAGCGCCGAAGGATTAGCGGTTTTGCGACCTTATCTGACCGCTGTGCCTTATTATTTACCTATCAATGTCAATACCGCTAGCCCTGAGATGCTGGCGGCTTTGGTAGACGGTATCAGCGCGCAGCAGATACAAGGATTAGAGAGTTTACAAAAGCAGCAAGTCATTGAGTCAGTTGATAATATTTGGCAACAGCCGCCTCTAAATGCGGTCAGCACTGAGCAGCGCCAGCTCTTGACTCCATTATTAGCTGTCGATAGCCAAGCTTTTTTAGCGCTAATTACCGCCACCGATAGCGCTAACTTAGGCGCAGCGCGACAAAAATTTGCCACAGTGCTGATCAGTAAAATCGAAGATTCTAATGGTGATAATACTGAGACTAATAACGATGGTAATAATGACAACAATGCTAATAACAATGAGGATTCTAATAAGAAACCTGCAAAAACAATTAAGGTAGTGTCTCAGCGGCTATGGGCGTTTGAGCCCACTTTTTAATGAGCTAGCTTTGTCTTTTAGGAGATACAGACACTACTCATCGAGCAAGGTTTCTTCAGTAGATTTCCAATTATAAGCGCCGTAAAAAAGCATCTGTGCTTGACGAGTACAGTTGTGCAGCATCTGCTGTTTTCTACGCTCAATCTCATCCAAATCGGCTTCATCATCATGATCCTCAGAATAAGTCAGCTCTAACCAATCAATAATCCAAGAAAAGAACATATTGATGCCAGCATCCGCCAGCAAAAGACGGTCATAGTCATTGATGTGGCTAAAGGCTGGCTGTAGCGCTAAATCTTCTGATAAGCTCTGTATATGTAGCTTTAATAATTTACTGATCGTATTGCGCACCGCCTCCGAGCCGCCAAAGCGCTCACTGACTAAGAACTGCCAATAGTAAGGCTGCTCGCTCACCATCTGCAAAAACAGCTGAATACTCTTGGCAATCTGCCGCTCAAAGCTACGGGTCTTGCCGATATGTAGACCCTCACTTAAAGTAGCCATCGTACCGCCAAGCTCTTCAATCACTAAAGCTTGACCGAGCGACTCCATATCATCAAAATGCCGATAGAATGCCGTGGGCACTACGCCCACTTCACGGGTGATTTGGCGCAGACTGATAGAGCTAAAAGATTGCCCTGTCATGCAAAGATCTAAAACGGCATTAAAAAAAGCTCGTCTGGTTTGAAGTTTTTTTTGTTCGCGGCTGCTCATAAGATATCTATTGTGGCTGAGTTGTTGTTTATCATACCGATTTAACGATGAAAATACGAATAAAATCAGAACACTTGTACTAGGTTTTTACTATAGCGTATAAATACCTCAAACCATCGTGCCCCAGTGACCTTGCAACTCTTGCGCCAGCCGATAAGCTTCATGGTCATTCATACCGGTGATAAAGTCTAGAACAATCAGGATATTATGATAAATATTGCCGGACAACTGGCGCTTCTGCTCACTCAGATGTGGCTGTAGTAGGCTAAGCAGACGCTGCTGCTCAAATGGTTTAGGACTAGAATTGAGCGTTGTCCAAGCGAGCGGCATAAAAGCGTCGAGCAATCGCTGCAGGCATTGATTGGCCATCAGCTCCATCCGCACCTTGCTAGGATGATTGAAAATCCGCTCACGCGCCAATAGTTTAGCTTGGGTAATGCCACTTTGTACATCAGCGTCACAATGAGTGAATAGACTACCGGTTAGCTCTCCGGCTAGCATCGCAGCGCGATTAGCCACGAAGGCATCAGTCACCGTATTGACGAGACGCATCATAGCGCGCGCACGAAGAGAGGCTAGCTGCTGGCTGACCGATAATTGTGCCGGTAAAGTGATAGCAGTAGGGCGCTCGCCAATGAGCTGATAAAATATTTCGGCTACTTCATTGAAATTTAGCATATTAAGCTGAATACCATCTTCTAAGTCTATCAAGGCATAGCAGATATCATCAGCGGCCTCCAGCAAGTAAGCGAGCGGATGACGCGCAAAGCCATCGTGCAGCTGTGAGCGTGGCAGCTGTAAACAAGCGGTGAGCTCTTCTAGCTGCTGCGCTTCACTGACAAAACTGCCGAATTTTTGTACTTTATCAATAGGATAATTATTATTACTATCTATGGTATTGCTATGACTGGCTTGCCAAGGATATTTCATAAATGCGCCAAGCGTGGCACAAGTCAAGCGCATACCGCCTTGATCAGGATGGTGCTCATTACGCACGAGTAGCCGAAACCCTTGTGCGTTACCTTCATAAGCTAAGACATCCAAACGCTCTTTAGCGCTTAAGTGCTCTAGTACCGAGCGGCGCTCAGCGTGCATAAACCAATCACGTATGGCGTATTCTCCAGCATGACCAAAAGGCGGATTGCCAATATCATGAGCCAGACAAGCGGCTTGTACTATTACCCCAACATCGGCTGGTGTCACCCCGAGAGGCAGGCCAGCAGCGAGCTTATCATGGAGCTTCTCGGCGGACATCATGCCAAGAGAGCGCCCAATACAAGAGACCTCTAGTGAATGCGTCAAGCGCGTGTGGATACCTAATTGATTGGTGAGTGGATGCACTTGCGTTTTTTGATTGAGCTGACGAAAAGAGTGCGAAAACACCAAGCGGTCATAGTCTTTATGAAAAGAAGTGCGCGCGCTGTCCTGCACTGGGGCTTGTTTATCGCTGCCTAGCCGCTGTGCGTTAAATAGTCTTGCCCAGTGCTCGGTAGCGTTTTTTGGTTGTTTAGCATGATTGCTCATTATTTATCGTCCGTTATTGTTTTTTTATCTTAAGATTTGACGTCATTTGATATCCCTATTATCCAGAGATTGCCCACAAATAGTCTAACCAAAAATATCAGTAAGATGAGTAAACATTTGCTAGTCTAGAGGTGAAATCGAGCCCATAAAAAAGCCAGCGCTAAGGCTGACTTTTAATTCTAAGCTATAAAGGAGGTTTAAAGATAAGCTTAGACGTTAAATCTAAAGTGCATCACGTCGCCATCTTGGACGATATAAGTCTTGCCTTCTAGGCGAGATTTACCGGCAGCGGCTGCACCTTTTTCACCGTTATACTCGATAAAATCGTCATAAGCGATGACCTCAGCACGGATAAAGCCGCGCTCGAAGTCAGTATGAATTACCCCAGCGGCTTGCGGCGCTGTCGCCCCAATAGCAACGGTCCACGCGCGAACTTCTTTGACCCCAGCAGTGAAGTAAGTTTGCATATCAAGTAAGTCATAGCCGCCGCGAATCACTTGATCGAGACCCGCCTCTTCCATATCCATCTCTTCTAGGAAGTCTTTTTTATCGGCTTCATCAAGCTGAGCAATTTCAGCTTCGATCTGATTGCAAAGGGCGATAACGATAGAGTCCTCACCCGTAGCATAATTGCGCACAGCATCGAGATAAGGATTATTCTCAAAACCATCCTCAGACACGTTAGCAATATACATGGTAGGCTTAAGCGTAATCAAACCATAGCTTCTGATCAGCTTTTTCTCGTCTGTATCTAGGTTCGCCGCACGTGCCGCTTTACCTTCGGCAAGTAGTGGCTCAATTTTTTTGAACACCTCTAACATAGCTTGCGCGTCTTTGTCGCCGCCTTTCGCTTTTTTAGAGAGGTTCATTATTGCGCGCTCAACGGCTTCCAAATCGGCTAGAGCAAGTTCAGTATTGATGGTTTCGATATCGTCGATTGGACTGACGCGGCCGTCGACATGCACGACGTTATCATCGTCGAAGCAGCGAACCACGTGGGCGATAGCGTCGGTCTCGCGAATATTGGCTAGAAACTGGTTGCCCATGCCTTCGCCTTTTGAGGCACCTGCGACTAAGCCTGCGATATCAACAAACTCCATAGTCGTCGGCAATACGCGCTCAGGATTGACGATATCGGCGAGCTTTTTGAGGCGTGGGTCAGGTACCGGCACGATACCCGTGTTGGGATCTTTGGTACAAAAAGGGAAGTTCTCAGCGGCGATTCCCGCTTTGGTCAAAGCATTAAATAAAGTGGATTTGCCTACGTTTGGTAGGCCGACGATACCGCAGTTAAAACCCATAATGGTCTCTCAATACGTTAATAAAATCAGTAATTTGCTAGTTGCTGCTATTAATTAGCATAAAAATTGGATTTAGCATAAAAATTGGCGCTATTGTAGCAAAATTTAGCTACTAAGGGGCGGATAGATGTGCTAATTTTAAGCTAAGGCATTGACGAATCATGCGATAGTAAAGGAGTCCTATGAGCGAGGTTAGCGATAAAAAAGTGGCATGGATGGCATTATCCGATTTATTTATCGATAATGAAATAAGCTATGAGTATATCGCCAAACGAGTAGCCCATCTGCCTATAAACGAGGTGAAGCGCATTTTGTTTTATGAAGTCGCGCCTGTGTGTATGAGCAACTTATTAGTCTTGAGTCCGAGCAATCACAAAGGCTTTAGCGAAGAGTATATCGTTTCTAATATCGAACAACATCTGCTTAAATGGCAAAACAGCCGCTTATACCGCAAAAAAACTGCGCTGAAAATTAAATTTTATAAATTCTGCTTAAAGCAAGATTGGCAAAAGCTAATCGCAGAGTTGTGCCGCGTACAACAAAGCCAGTCATAGATTTCAAACAGACCTAGGTCGCTTAAATCTATAAATAGACTAGGACGCGCTCTAGCCAAATTTGATAGTGGCTATGGTGTTTCTACGACGGCGTTTCTACGATACCAATCATCACGCCCATCTGTTTTTTATCATGCTTGTCTATGCTAGGGGCGTAAAGCGCTGAGGCAATACCACCATCCAAAAACAAGGCATTGGGGCAACGCAGATCTTTTTTGAATAGCTCAGCAAACTGATAAAAACTCACTGGCTCCTCACTATTGACCATCTGTACTGTGCCGTCGCTACAGACACCCACGCCATTACGAAACTTCAAAGACTGGCTATCAGGGTCGAATTTAGGATGAATCTCATTATCGATCACGAGCATCGGGCCTGATTGTGTGGCATACCAAGGCTGAGCTTTGTCATTTTTTATTAAGGCATCTAAAGCCTGACTCTCAGTGATTTGTAGCTTACCGGTTTTATCCCACCACAGCACACCATTGGGGAGTAGATGAAAATTACCGCCGCCTTCTTTTAGATTCAGCGCCCGTCTTTCTTCGCCTTCGATTACTGTATAGCCAATAGGCGCATAGTCCTCGTTATACATCCCTGCATTCATCGCATAGCTCAAAGACTGCGTGTTGGGTAAGGTGTCGATGAGTTCATCAAAGGTCAGTAGCGTCTGCTGATTCTCGTCTTGCCAAAATAATTTCAGCTGATACTGATCGCTAGTTAGTGCTTGGCTGTCGATGCGGCAAGCACTATAACTAAAAGGAGTCTGCTGAGTCGTACACGTCCAAAATTGCGCCGTTTTATCAGACTTATCTGCCTCAAAAGGCTGACAAGCGCTCAACGCTGCCACTGATAATAGCGTAGCGCCATGCAAGAATATTCGGCTATTAAGAGTCGTCGATAGGTTAAGAGACATCACTATTCTTTCAGATTGGTATTAATATTTTCAGTCACATCTTCGAGCGTTCTTTCAGGCTTTAGCTTTGTATTTTTACCCTTATCACGCGAGTCTTTATTGTAAGCGATGAGCGCATCATTGTCTGGTAAGAAATTATCGGCATCAGCCATTACCCACATTTGATTGAAAACATCAGCGCGGGCACTATGATCGAGTAGCGCGCCTTCATCCGCGAAGTAAAAGAACTTCGATAACAGCTTGATTTGTCCGTCATCAAGGCGGCGAGCGATATGATAAGGCTGCAATTGGCTTGGATGCTCAAGCCCTACAGCGCCAACGATACTCGACAAGGATTTCAGAGTGTTTTTGTGGAAGCTGGCAACGCGCTCCGCTTTGCTAGGCACATCTAAGGCTTTTTGGCGATAAGGGTCTTGAGTCGCAACGCCTGTGGGGCAAGTATTGGTGTGGCAAGAGCGCGACTGGATACAGCCAACAGCGAACATAAAACCGCGCGCGGAGTTACACCAATCTGCACCTAGCGCTAGCATACGAGCAATATCGAAACCAGAGACAATCTTACCACTGACGCCAAGCTTGATTTTATCGCGAATACCGGCGCCAACTAAGGTGTTATGTACGAGTAAGAAGCCATCGATAAGCGGCATACCGACATTATCCATAAACTCAACGGGAGCCGCTCCTGTACCGCCTTCGGCGCCATCGATAACGATAAAATCAGGATAGTTATCGGTTTCCATCATCGCTTTGACAATGGCCATAAACTGCCATGGCTGCCCGATGCAGAGCTTAAAGCCGACAGGTTTTCCACCTGATAATTCACGCAGCTGTTGCCAAAACGCTACCAACTCACGCGGCGTACTAAAAGCAGTATGCGAAGAGGGTGAGACACAGTCTTGACCTCTAAGTACTTGCCGGGTATCGGCAATCTCTTGAGTGATTTTCTCGCTTGGCAGTACGCCGCCTTTGCCAGGTTTTGCGCCTTGAGATAGCTTGATTTCAATCATTTTAACTTGGCTGTCAACTGCCTTTTCAGCAAAAGACTTAGCATCAAAATTACCCTCAGCAGTACGGCAACCAAAGTAACCGGTACCAAGCTCCCATATCAAATCACCACCGAATTTGCGATGATAAGGGCTGATTGCTCCTTCACCGGTATCGTGAGTAAAGCCGCCCATCTTTGCGCCTTGATTAAGCGCCATAATGGCGTTGGCAGAGAGACTACCAAAGCTCATCGCTGAGATATTAAATACCGACATATCATGCGGCTGTTGACAACGCTCGCCGCCGACCGTAATGCGAAAGTCTTGTTTTTCTAGCGGATGACTGAGGGCAGATTGCAAAAACCACTCTTTACCTTGAGCGTATAAATTATCTAAAGTACCAAAAGCATTGGTATCGCTAACATTTTTAGCGCGTTGATACACGAGCGCTCGCTGCTGGCGCGAAAAAGGCACTTGCTCCTTATCATCTTCTAATAAATACTGACGGATCTCAGGCCGAAAATCCTCTAAGACGTAGCGGACGTGACCGGCGACAGGGTAGTTGGTTAAGATAGAATGCTTGGATTGCATGACATCATAGATACCCAAGGCGACTAGTAGACCACCGATGATAATCAACCACCAATTAGTCAGCAGTATCCCTGCCAAAAATAATAAGGTAGCAGCAGCAAAAGTACTATAGCGTAGCAATAGGCCAATGAGGTAGGGAAAGCTCCCTTTAGGTTCAGCGTTTAGGTTGGTACGAGATTGGGGCATGGGGCAACTCAACAGTATGACAATAAATAACCGCTCAAAAGCAGGTGTGAAAATATTATACGTCTATATTAACACGGCTAAATGAATGTTAAGTAACGGTGTGCTAATGCTGAGCATGAAGACTTTGAGATGAGTCGGCAGGTAACATGACTACGCACAACCTTCCCCTCGCCTTAAAGCTGATTCAAAACCAATACTAATACTCGTGATCACATCATTATCGACTTGATACTTAGTACCTAATCTTTCATTGTTAGTGCTTTGATCATACCAATAATAAAGGATGATATTCTCATTCGGGCTACCGTAAGGGCTGTCAGTGACTTCAGGAGATTGGCCGTCATGCTTAGCGTATAACAGATCAAGACTATCGCCAACTTTGACACCATACGCCGATGAAATGTCTTCATCCACTGTGCCTATTTCAACTACCTTATTATCTATAATTATGTAGTCAGCAATAGGATGCTCAGAGCTTTGTGCACTAAAACAGTCATCTAATGTTTCAGTGTTTTGAGTGAATAATTTCGGGTCAAAGGTGTCACCAATCTTTATATTGTCAAGGCTATTGGTAGTAAAAGAGCCTGATGGTGTGATGTCAGTTGCCATACGCTCATCGATTTTGACTTTAGTGTCGCTAGCATCATTGATATCGTCAGCACTGGTCGTGTCTGGCGCTGGAGTACAAGCGTTTAAACTCAACAATAGTACCGTAAACAGAGCGCTCAACCGATAGTTTTTTTGGTTTAACATTTTCATAGCTTAATGCTCGCAATTTAAGGTCGTGCTCTTTTAATATAAGCTTGTCGTGCTTAAAGTCAATTTTATATGGGATAAAATTATATCTCTTCCTATTAAAGGTTTACAGTAGCGCTGCGTTCTGTTCAAATAGTTTTATCATTCAAAACCTGATTTTGCATAGCGCAACAGGTTTTTAAAAGATTGACATGCTTTTAATATTAAACAAATTGTTCAATCAAGCCAAGGAAAGCAACATGCCAGCACCGACCAGTTTACCCAGCAAGTCAAGCCCCAGTTTTGATTGGGAAGATCCGTTTTTATTGCGTAATCAATTGACCGATGAAGAGCGCATGGTCAGCGATAGTGCGCGTCAGTTTTTTCAAAAAGAGCTCATGCCTGGTATCGTGCAGGCCAATCGTAATGAGACGTTTGATCGTAATATTATGCGGCAAATGGGTGAGATGGGTTTACTTGGCGTGACTATCGAAGGCTATGGCTGTGCTGGTTTATCTAGTGTTGCTTACGGGCTGCTGGCGCGTGAGATCGAAGCGGTAGACTCAGGTTACCGCTCAGCGATGAGTGTGCAGTCCAGTCTGGTCATGCATCCTATCCACGAGTATGGTACTGAAGAGCAAAGAGAGAAATATCTGCCTAAGCTTGCTTCTGGTGAGTATGTTGGCTGCTTTGGTCTAACCGAGCCAGACTCTGGATCTGATCCTGCTTCTATGTCGACCCGTGCGCGTACTGTCGATGGCGGTTATGAGCTAACAGGTAGCAAGATGTGGATTACCAATAGTCCTATTGCTGATGTGTTCGTCGTTTGGGCCAAAGACGACGAAGAAAAGATTCGCGGTTTTATTCTAGATAAAGGTATGAAAGGGCTATCTGCACCGAAGATAGAAGGTAAGTTCTCACTACGTGCTTCTATCACCGGCGAGATTGTCATGGATAAAGTATTTGTCCCAAAAGCTAACGCCTTTCCTGATATCAGAGGCTTAAAAGGCCCATTTGGCTGCTTAAATAAAGCGCGTTATGGTATCGCTTGGGGGGCTATGGGCGCAGCAGAGTTTTGCTGGAAAGCGGCCCGTCAGTACACCCTTGATCGTAAACAGTTCGGTCGTCCGCTAGCGGCAACGCAATTGGTGCAGCTCAAGCTTGCCAATATGCAGACAGAGATTGCTCTTGGTCTGCAAGCGGCGTTGCGCGTTGGCCGTCTAATGGATGAGCATAATGCAGCGCCTGAGATGATATCGCTAATTAAGCGTAACAACTGCGGTAAAGCGCTCGATATCGCCCGCATCGCTCGTGATATGCATGGCGGTAACGGTATCTCGGACGAGTATCACATCATTCGTCATGTCATGAATTTAGAAGCGGTCAATACCTATGAAGGCACACACGATATTCATGCGCTGATTTTGGGTCGTGCACAAACGGGTATTCAGGCTTTCTTCTAATTTGCTATCCCGTTTAAATAGAAAGCTTAGAGTAAATTTTGATTAACGTACGTTAGGGTTTGGCTGTAATAGGCTTGATACTAGCGTACGTTTTTTAATTTTAAAATTTAGAAATTAGAAGAAGTGAAAATAAATACTGAGAATGCTATGAAAAATATAGATACTAATTCGTTAGGCGCTCTGCAAGGAATAAAGGTGCTCGATTTATCTAGAGTATTAGCAGGGCCGTCTTGTACGCAAGTGCTTGCCGACTTAGGCGCAGAAGTGATCAAAGTTGAACGCCCAAGTATCGGCGATGAAACTCGGCATTGGGCGCCGCCAGCTTTCAGCGATGAGACTTCCGCTTATTATGCGACTATTAATCGCAATAAAAAATCTCTAACTGTCGATATCACTACCTCAGATGGCCAAGCGATCATTAAGCAGCTAGTTGCCGATAGCGATATTATAGTGGAGAATTTCAAAGTCGGCGGTCTAAAAAAATACGGCCTAGATTATGCCAGTCTTAAGTCAGATAATCCGCGTCTAATTTATGCCTCTTTGACTGGCTTTGGCCAGACAGGCCCCGATGCTGCTTTGCCAGGTTATGATTATATTATTCAGGGTCTCTCAGGCTTGATGAGTATCACCGGCCCTAGCGATGGTCAGCCGCATAAGGTTGGGGTAGCAGTGGTTGATCTATTTGCAGGCTTGCAGCTCACCATCGGTATCCAAGCGGCATTGATCGCTCGCGCGCAGACAGGTCGCGGACAGCTGGTAGATGTGGCGCTATTAGATAGCGCTATTGCTATGCTAGCGAACGTTGGTATGAATCATCTCGCATCGGGCAAGATACCACCTAGACTGGGTAACCAGCACCCCAATATTGTGCCTTATCAGGTTTTTGCCGGCAAAGAGGCGCAGCACTTTATTTTAGCTTGCGGTAACGATAGTCAGTTTGCCAAATTATCTGAGCTGCTAGAGAAAGACTGGCAGCAAGACGAGCGTTTTATGAGCAACCCTGCACGAGTCAGAAACCGTCAAGCCTTATGTGAGCATCTGGCAGCAGAGTTTGTTCAGCAGCCGCGCGATTATTGGCTAAATGCTTTAAACCAAGCAGGTATACCTTGTGGTCCGATTCATAATATCAGTGAGGCTCTAGCCATGCCGCAGGTTAAGGCGCGGGAGATGATCGTTGATTTCAGCGAACAAGGTAGCCCAGTTCGCGCTTTGGGTAATCCAATTAAGCTCTCAAGGTCTCCCGTCAGCTACCGCTCGCCGCCGCCGCGTTTAAGCGAGCATACCGATGAGACACTGAGCGCTCTTGGTTATGATAGTAAGACGATTGCCAAGCTTCGAGCCGATGGCATTGTATGAGTTTTATGGCTGACAGTAGTATTGGTAATAGAAGTGTTAGCGGTAGTTGTAAACGTTATCTTCATCTTCTTATAATAAGTAAGCGCATTCACAATAGCTAAGTTATACCCTCCAAAATGGTAGCGATGCCAATACAATCGACTATACCGGCACATAAAATAGCTATCCATAAAAAAACATTGGCGTGCGGCTATCGATGTATTAACTATAAGTAAGAAACTATAAGTATAAATAAGGAAAATCATAATGTCTGATAATTTAACCCTTTCCAATCCAAAGCTGCTCAAACAACAATGCTTAATCAAAGATAGCTGGCAAGATTCAAGCGATGGCGCGACCATCGAGGTCACTAACCCTTTCAATGGACAGGCTATAGGAACCATCCCCAGTCTCACCAAGCAAGACGTCATCGACACAGTGGCTTATGCCGATGAAGTGCAAGCGTCGTGGGCCGCAAAAACCGCGCAAGAGCGCGGTGAGCTGCTACAAAAGTGGGCGGATTTGATTGACGAAAACCAAGAAGACCTTGCTGAGCTTATGACCGCTGAACAAGGTAAACCGCTGACAGAATCGCGCGGCGAAATGGCTTATGCCAACAGCTTTATCCGCTGGTTTGCCGAGGAAGGCAAACGCGTATATGGTGACGTTATACCTGCGACCAAAGCCTCATTGCGTCATGTGATTATTAAGCAGCCGGTAGGTGTGTGCGCTATTATTACGCCTTGGAACTTCCCAGCGGCGATGATTACGCGCAAAGTGGGTCCGGCTCTCGCTGCTGGCTGTACTGTGGTTATTAAGCCTGCTACGCAAACGCCTTTTTCCGCATTAGCGCTTGGGGTGTTAGCCGAGCAAGCTGGCATTCCCACCGGGGTTATTCAGATAGTCACGGGCAAATCCTCAATGATTGGCGAGGTTTTGACTAGCGACAAGCGCGTGAAAAAGCTCTCCTTTACGGGTTCTACTGAGGTTGGTCGAAAGCTTATGGCGCAGTGCGCGCCGACCATCAAAAAACTCTCACTAGAGCTTGGCGGCAACGCGCCATTTATCGTCTTTGATGATGCTGATTTAGAAGCCGCTGCTGAAGGCCTAATCGCCTCAAAATTCCGTAACGCCGGTCAAACTTGTGTCTGTGCCAACCGAATCTATGTACAAGAGAGCATTAAGGATAAGTTTTTGGATATCTTTATCAAAAAAGTAGAAGCGCTCAAAGTCGGTAATGGTATGAATGAAGGCGTCGATATCGGCCCGCTCATCAATGAAGATGGTTTAGAAAAGGTGCAAAATTTACTACAAGATGCGCTCGATAAAGGTGCTAAGCTCGTGACGGGCGGCGATAAAAACGATGCTTCGAAATTAAGCTTTAACCCAACCGTAGTGACGAATGTCACGTCCGAGATGGATATCGCCTCTGAGGAGATATTTGGACCTATTGCGACGATATTTACTTTTAAAGAGGAAGCTGAAGCCATCCAAAAAGCCAATGACACCATCTTTGGTCTAGCGGCTTACTTTTATAGTAGCGATTATGCGCGCTCATGGCGCGTCACCGAAGCGCTAGAATACGGTATCGTTGGCCACAATACTGGCATTATATCTACTGAAGTTGCGCCTTTTGGCGGGATCAAGCAATCGGGCTTTGGGCGTGAAGGTTCAAAATACGGCATCGAAGAATATGTCTCGATTAAATACTGGTGCAGCGCTGTGAGCTAGTACTATTTAAACCAGTGAATAACTTACACTTACTGTGCTTTTACAAGACGATGAGCGTATTCAGGACTGATACGTTTGAAATAAAAAGAGCTTAACCTTTTAGGGTTAAGCTCTTTTTATAATTATGACATGAAGGATCTGATATCTTAGATTGATTTCAACTTTTCTTTGTTAACGATATGGAGTCTTTTTCGGCGCGCTTTTTCACCGGTTGTTGCTCAGTCAGATGGTCGGAAGGTTTATTAAGAGACTGCGCTGCCGATTTAAGCGTTTTGGTTAGTTTTTTATCAGATTGCTTATTCAGTCTTGTCTGCTCTTCTATTAACGAATCTTCATGCAACATCTGATAAATACCAAGAGTCTCTGTAATCATCTCGCGCATGGTAAATTTGTTGGTCATTTCAGGACGGGTAACGCTTTCAAGTTGGCTTCGCACCACTTTACAAAGCGCTTTAGCGTTATATTTTTTGACTAAGCCTTGCGGATAGAGCGGCTGTAAAATCTCACTAAAAGCGGCTTGATCCCAACCGATAACGGGCGTGCCCAAATGAATCGCTTGTAGGGCATTAATCCCGATAGATTCAGGCTGATTGGCGAGCGCCATGACGATATTTGCTGCTGATAGCCACTCACGCATATCATTTCGCTTATTGCCCACATAAGTAATACGTTCAGACAGCCCTAAAGTATTGCTGCGCTGACGGAAGTCTTCATGCGCCACATCGCCTTCTCGGTAATCGTCATCCATAATGATGGCATGAATATTAGGGAATTGCTCTTGTAAGTTACCTAATATATCGATAAGCCATTCTTGCCCATATTCGTTACCGATAACTGTCGGAAACACTAGCCATTTTTTGTGCTCAAGCTCGGGATATTCGGCGAAGGTGCGACGTAGCCAGTAAACAGAAGGGTTATGCCGATAAGGGTAACGGCGCGTATCTATCCCGCGATAAATACGTTTGATGTGCTTAGGTCCGAGCTCCTCGCGGCGGATACCTTTGATCAAATAGTTAGTCACACTGTCAGAAACGGTAATGATAGTGTCAACATCTAGCAGCGCTTGCGAGTACTTGTTGATAGGGTAAAACCCATACATCGTAGACACAAGCTTTGGCCGGCGGTCTACTTTGGCGCGTTTAAGTGCCAAATGCAGTATCCAAGCCGGCGTTCTAGAGTGCACATGGATGATATCTGGATTGTACTTTTCGATCAGATGACGTAGCGGCGCGACTTGCAACAAGGACAACCAAGATTTTTTATTCATGTGCAGCTGATGGTATAAGTTACCATCGCGCTCTAGGCGCTTGACCAGCTCGTTATCTTCATCAGCGCTAGAAACAATGATAGAGGTGTGGTCGTTTTTGACCAAAGCGCGTCCAAGATGAAAAATCCCACGTTCGGATTCATCGTGTTTTAAAGAAGATAATAAGCGCATAACTATCATAATAGCGGCAAGAACTCTTTAAGTTAAAAGGTTGAAAATATCAAAAAGATAAGCTGCTATTGTCAGTTAAAAAAGAGTAAAACTCAACCTTATAGCAAGATTGCTTAGTATAAAAGCTACTGATGTCTTTTAAAGGCGCTAATGATGACTAGCGCTTTTTTTGCAAGTAATCGGCATTGGGCAGTATTTGTTTCTCGCTCAGATATTTCCAGTAGCGCTGCGGCATATGCTGTCTATGAAGACGCGTGTTTTTACGCTCTTTAATATTGACGTTAGTAAAGTAGCCTTGCCAAAAACGCTGATAACGCTGCTCACTAGGGCTATGGATGCTAGCAGGATTACGCAGTACCGCCTCATCTAGATCGGTGATGGTTTGCAACTCGGCAGGACGCGAAGGAGCGCTTTGGCTTTTATCATAATAAATGCCGTAGCCACGCGCTAAGTCGTATATCGCCCAATGCTGATCTTGATAGCGCTGACGAAAATGCTCACCGATAATAGGCAGCACATTAAAATCAGGCTCAACGCGTGCAAAATAAATATCATCGGTCGTATGCTCAAAGCGCACAAAAGCTTCCATACGGTGCTTTTCTCGGTGCACTGATTTCACCGTTTGCGCAAGCTCCAATACCTCCAAACGCCCTAAATCCTCCAAAACGTTACGCTTAGGATGATCGATAGCATATTTAATGACATGGAATAGGGTAGTGCCGATGTTAGGCTTTTCCGATAAAAATCCCCAAAGAATTTGGCGCATTCCTGAACGCCCGAGCAGTTTATTTAGTTTAGTTAACACACGCTGAGCCTGCTCGTCATCAGTGATAATGCTAGTCGCGGTGCTAATTAAGGAAGGTATATATTGATGCGCAGCGATCAGCTGCAAGGACTCATCATGTTGCATTTTGCGCTCGTAAACCTGATAAACTGCGCTAAGCCAACCCTCAAAGCTTGGCTCATAGAGCAGAATACTCGGCGTTAAATGACCGACGGCAAAGCTATCTTTTAAAGCAAGCTGCGACATAAGTTATCCTATAGAGTGGTGTTTGGAGGCAGTCAGTACATGCTTCAGACTTTAGAATAACGCCATTTGACCGCTACGCTGATCTTTATACTTGGTTTGCGTCTGCGCGAGCACGTATTGACGAAAGTTGTCGCGAGTCAAATGCGCTAAGTGTTCGTTCTTACCGGTAGTCGCGATAAAGTATTTGGCACGATTGACCGCCGCGCCCATCTTTTTGAGATGATGCAAGGTCAGCTGATTAAACTTACGCGCTTTAATAATCTTTTTCGCGGTTCTAGTACCAATACCAGGGATGCGCACAATCATCTCGTAAGGTGCGGTTTGGATATTTACGGGAAAGTGCTCGCGATGACGAATGGCCCAAGCAAGCTTTGGATCGCAGTCTAAGTCCAAAAACGGTGACTCCGGCTCAACAATTTCATGCGCGCCAAAACCGTAAAAGCGCATTAACCAGTCCGCTTGATAGAGACGATTTTCGCGCACCATAGGCACAGGCGTACCGATAGCGGGCAGGCGACTATCTGTAAGCATCGGTACATACCCTGAATAGTAGACACGTTTGAGATCATACTGTTTATAGAAGTGGCTCGATAACTGAATCACTTGCAAGTCAGTCTCATTGCTAGCGCCCACAATCATTTGGCTGGTTTGACCCGCTGGCGTGAACTTTGGCGCTTTTTTATGGGTTTTACGGCTCTCACGGATAGTGATGATCTCTTCTTTAACTGTCTCCATCGGTGCTTTTAATTGATCATGCGACTTCTCAGGCGCCAGCAGTGCAAGCCCTGACTTAGTCGGAATTTCGATATTGACGCTCAAGCGATCAGCATACAGCCCTGCTTCTAATAGTAGCTCTTTGGACGCACCGGGAATGGTCTTTAGATGGATATAACCATTAAAGCGCTCACGAGTGCGCAAGATTTTTGCCACTTCCACTAAGCGCTCCATAGTGTAGTCGCCACTTTTAAAAATTCCAGAGCTCAAAAATAGCCCTTCGATATAGTTACGACGATAAAATTGCATGGTTAAATCAACCACTTCTTCGACACTAAAAGCAGCGCGCGGCGTGTCATTACTCTTACGTGAGGTGCAGTATGCACAGTCATAAATACAGTGATTGGTTAATAGGATTTTGAGCAAACTGACACAGCGACCATCTTCGGTATAGCTGTGACAGATACCAGTTGCTGAGGCGTCACCGAGGCCGCCGCCTTGGTTTTTGCGGGTGCCAGCGGACGAAGAGCAAGACACATCATACTTAGCGGCGTCCGCTAAAATATTGAGCTTGCCTTGCAGTCGTTCATAATTAATGCTTGCCATAAGTGCATATTACCCATTCATTAATAGAGTACTATTTTAGCAAAATTGTAGTTAAGTCACTGTAATTATTAAAGAAACAGTAAAGGTAAACGACAACTGTTGTCGTATAATAAACCATAAAAAAAGGCCTTAAAGATTAGGCCCTTTTAATTTGCAATTTAAATGGTACAAGCTAAATTTTACTGCACCTTAGCGCGTATCACGACCGTTTGCGGCGTGTTAGCAGGTAGGTTGGCCAAGTTCCACTTGAGACCTGAATAATTCTCTTGTACCACTACCGTATTACCGACTTGCTGAATAGTCTGATAGCTATCGCCGCCAGTAGTTGCCAAAGTCGGCAGTGGACTGTTCAACGACACCACTCTGACGCCATTAGGCAAAGCAACCATAGCGTTAATATCATTGATAGGCTGCGCGCTACTATTCACGTAAGTGGTGTGATATTCGATAACATCACCCGGCTTAATGCTATTGGCAGGGACAGCGACATCTCGGCCGCTACTATCTTTTAGGATTTTCATCACTTTAGTATTAGCATTAACGACACCAGGAGTACTAAAAGTGGGGTTCAGTTGGAGCGTCTCTAAAGTGGTCACCGTCTGACTGGTAACGACTGGCTCTGTGACGATTTGATTATTAACGACAGAAGCTGTGGTAACCGGAGTCATGACTTGAGTGACGGTATTGGTGGGGGTAGACACTGTCGTCACTGGCGTATTGCCGTTCTGCTGGGTGACTTGGCTAGTAATAGGTCCTTTGGTAATGACAGTCGATGAGCCTTGACTGACGGTATAACGTGGCACGTTAGTCACTTTCGTTACTGAGTAAGGCATGCCATTTTGCATAGAGATGCCATTTGGGGTTGCGGTGATAGTAGCGGTATTGCCGTCAGAATACTGCTCAACGACAGTGGTGCTGCCCGTAACAGGTTGATTGATGGTGATTTCAGAAGCGGCGTTGGCACTAAAGGGTAACAGCATCAAGCTAGCTATCGCAGCCGCGAAAACCTTTTTATTAATGATATTGTCTGTGGTCATAATAAAATCCTTAAAATAAAGTAAACAATCCGTTATTGACTCAAAAGTTAACTGATTATCTGCTAAATATAAGGGAATTAAATAGTAGCATTGTGTAATTTGCCAAAAGTGAATAAATCTACATTTACTGCTAGTAATAAATTAACAACGCGCATAAAAATACCTCAAAAGATTAAGTAAAATTTAATCAGTTGAGGTGTTTTAAGGAAGCTAAGGCCGAGCTGAATTAGCTATAAATGACTTTCATCACTTCATATTCAACCACGCCCTTTGGCGTTTCGATACGGGCTTCGTCGCCTTCAAACTTACCGATAAGGCCACGTGCGATAGGCGAGTTGACCGAGATTTTACCTGCTTTAAAGTCCGCTTCGTCATCGCCGACGATCTGGTACTGCTTTTCTTCTTCGGTATCGACGTTTTCGATAACTACGGTAACACCAAACACCACTCGGCCTTCTTTATTTAAGGTTGCCGGATCGATGACTTGAGCGCCGCCAAGCTTAGCTTCGATATCACGGATACGCGCTTCACAAAACCCTTGTTGCTCACGGGCAGCATGATATTCAGCGTTTTCTTTTAGATCACCGTGTTCACGGGCGTCAGCGATAGCGGCGGTGATGCGCGGACGATCGATGGTTTTTAATTGTTTGAGCTCGCTTTCTAGAGCGGCGTGACCTTGCGGAGTCATAGGGTAACGTTGCATGTTTTTTCCTTAAACCAATAATAGCACACCATCTCCTACTCCTAGTGAATAGTGAGATGGTGCTATGTTGTTGCAATGAGTGTGAAATATAATATGGGGATAAAGCAAAGTAATAAAAGTTTAATATATCCTGATCTAACTCGATCAAAGCATAATAAAAAGCATAGTAACAGTGATGCCACTATGCTTTTTTAAAACGGTTAAACTTTTAAAATATGCTTTACGATAGTGTCTAATCTACTGAATTTAAGTTGCCAAGTCAATAGAATATAAATACAGGTCGCAAGCGCTACTAAGCAACAGGCTTAGCTTGCGCATGCAAGTCTTGCAGCTTATAAACATCGAAAGGCAAGTCGATAGCGTAAGATTTGCAAACGGCTTCGGCGGCGCCTAAGGTGGTGACATAGAAGACCTTACCTAGTAGCGCACTACGGCGAATAGAGAAGGAGTCCTCTTGTGCTTGCTTGCCTTCAGTGGTATTGATGATCAAATCAATCTTGCCGTTTTTGACCGCATCAACGATATGCGGGCGACCTTCGGTTACTTTGTTAATTTGCTTACAGTCAATGCCGTTGTCAGCCAATACCGCTTGTGTGCCAGTGGTCGCCACTATCTCAAAGCCATAGTTTTGTAGCTGACGAGCGACTGGGACGATTTGTTCTTTATCGCTGTCTCGTACTGAAATAAAGACAGTTTTAGTCTCATCTTCAGTAGGTAGACCCGGCAGACGCTCGTTACTACCGATAACCGCTTTATAAAAAGCTTCACCAAAGGTTTTGCCTATGCCCATCACTTCACCTGTCGACTTCATCTCAGGGCTTAAGATAGGATCGACGCCCGGGAACTTAGCAAACGGGAAAACCGACTCTTTTACTGCATAAAAATTAGGTTTGATCTCGGTCATAAAGCCTTGATCTTTCAATGATGTACCTGCCATGCAACGAGCGGCTACTTGCGCAAGCGAGGTACCGATACATTTTGAGACAAAAGGTACGGTACGCGCGGCGCGTGGATTGACCTCGAGAATATAAACGGTCTCGCCTTTGACCGCAAACTGCACGTTCATTAGGCCAATAACGCCGAGCTCTTTTGCCATGGCAATGGTCTGCTCGCGCATCACATCACACAGCTCATCGGACAATGAATAAGGCGGTAATGAGCAGGCCGAGTCACCAGAGTGTACGCCCGCTTGTTCGATATGCTGCATGATACCGCCGATCACCACATCTGTGCCATCACAGACGCAATCGACATCGACTTCGACCGCGTCATCTAAGAAGCGATCGAGAAGTACCGGCGCTTCATTGGACGCTTGTACCGCGGTGCGCAGGTAATGCTTGAGCTCGTCTTCGTTATAGACGATCTCCATGGCGCGTCCACCGAGCACGTAAGACGGGCGTACCACTAGCGGATAGCCGACGTCTTTTGCTTTGATTAGGCCATCCTCAAGACTAGTGGCTAGCGCGTTGGACGGCTGGGTTAGATCGAGCTGCTGAATCATGTGCTGGAAGCGCTCACGATCTTCAGCGCGGTCGATAGCGTCAGGGCTAGTACCGATGATTTTGACGCCAGCTTCTTCTAGAGCGCGGGCGAGTTTCAGCGGTGTTTGCCCACCGAACTGCACGATAACACCATCAGGCTGCTCGATCCGCACAATTTCTAATACGTCCTCTAGCGTAATAGACTCAAAATAGAGACGGTCTGAGGTGTCATAGTCAGTGGAAACGGTCTCAGGGTTACAGTTGACCATAATGGTCTCGTAACCATCTTCACGCATGGCAAGCGCTGCATGGACACAGCAATAATCAAACTCGATACCTTGACCGATACGGTTAGGACCGCCGCCGATGACCATGATTTTCTTGTTGTCAGTGGGTTCAGCTTCACACTCGCTATCGTAGCTTGAGTACATATAGGCGGTGCTAGTAGCAAACTCTGCTGCTGCGGTATCAACGCGTTTATAAACCGGATGGATATTTAAATCCCAGCGCTTAGCGCGTAATTGCTTTTGTGAGATGCCTAGTAGTTTAGCTAAGCGCAGATCTGATAAGCCTTTACGCTTAAAACTACGTAAATTCTGCTCATTTAAATCGCCAAAGCCAAGCGCTTTTACGTTTTCTTCAGTTTTGATAATATCTTCGATTTGTACCAAGAACCAAGGATCGACGTTAGTGAATTTAAATACTTCTTCCACGCTCATACCGATACGAAAGGCATCGCCGATATAGAAGATGCGATCGGGAGTTGGTACAGTCAAACGATTAATAATCTCGCTACGCGCTTTTTCTGGTTTCACTACCGCTAAGTCGATTTGCTCATCGAAGCCGTCTGCGCCAGTCTCGAGGCCGCGTAGTGCTTTTTGCATAGACTCTTGGAAGTTACGGCCGATAGCCATCACTTCACCAACCGATTTCATCTGCGTCGATAGGATATTGTCCGCTTGCGGGAACTTCTCAAAGTTAAAGCGCGGTATCTTGGTAACAACATAATCCAGCGTCGGCTCGAAGCTGGCAGGAGTGGCACCGCCGGTGATGTCATTTTGCAGCTCGTCAAGAGTATAACCTACGGCTAGTTTGGCAGCGATTTTGGCAATCGGGAAGCCCGTGGCTTTTGACGCTAGCGCTGAGGAACGCGAGACGCGCGGGTTCATCTCAATGACGACCATGCGACCATTTTTTGGATTAATACCGAACTGCACGTTAGAGCCGCCAGTCTCAACACCAATCTCACGTAGTACTGCCAATGAGGCATTACGCATGATTTGATATTCTTTATCAGTCAAGGTTTGCGCCGGCGCGACCGTGATAGAGTCGCCGGTATGCACACCCATCGGATCAAAGTTCTCAATGGTACAGATAATGATGCAGTTGTCGTTTTTATCACGCACGACTTCGGTTTCGTACTCTTTCCAGCCAATTAGCGATTCATCGATAAGCAGCTGATGAGTAGGGGATAAGTCAAAGCCGCGTTCACATATCTCGATGAACTCTTCGCGGTTATAAGCGATACCGCCGCCGGAGCCGCCCATGGTATAAGAAGGACGAATGATACACGGATAGCCCATTTTCTCTTGGGTGGCAAAAGCCTCTTCCATCGTTTCAGCAATCTCAGCGCGTGGACATTCTAGGCCAATACGTTTCATAGCCTTGTCAAATAAGTCGCGGTCTTCTGCCATTTCAATTGCATCTTTGGTTGCGCCAATCAGCTCACAGCCGTATTTTTCTAACACACCGTTACGATCTAGCTCTAGTGCACAATTGAGCGCCGTTTGACCGCCCATCGTTGGCAAAATCGCATCAGGGCGCTCTTTATCAATAATTTGCTCAACGGTTTGCCAAGTGATGGGCTCTATGTAAGTGGCGTCCGCCATGACTGGATCGGTCATGATAGTGGCAGGGTTTGAGTTGACTAAGATAACGCGGTAACCTTCTTCGCGTAAGGCCTTACACGCTTGTGCGCCTGAGTAGTCAAACTCGCATGCTTGACCGATAACGATAGGGCCTGCGCCAATGATAAGAATGCTTTTTATGTCGGTACGTTTTGGCATAATGTTTTTAAGTCCTATTTTGGCGGATTAGAATTTTCAGGTGCTTACTACAATTTACAATTGGTTTTAAGAATTATTAGCTGCTGCCATTTTAGGCGCTATGATGAGTCTTAGCGCCTAGATCGTTTATTCTTAAGGTTAACTATCTATGCTTACTCTTATGCTTACACTAAGGGTGGGGCGGCCTATTAAGCCTTAGCCTTTTCCATCATAGCTGCAAACTTGTCAAACAGCTCAGCCGCGTCATGAGGGCCAGGACTCGCTTCAGGATGTCCTTGGAAACTAAAGACCGGCTTGTTGGTCAGCTCAATGCCTTGGTTAGTACCATCAAACAAAGAGCGATGCGTTGATTTTACATTATCAGGCAAAGTGTCTTCATCGATTGCGAAACCATGATTCTGGCTGGTAATCATTACAGCGCTTGTCTCAAGGTCTTGTACGGGATGATTTGCGCCGTGATGGCCGGTTTTCATCTTAATCGTATTCGCGCCGCTAGCCAGCCCAACCAGCTGATGCCCTAAGCAAATACCGAAGGTTGGAATATCCGTCTCTTCAATGATGTGACGCACGCTATCGATAGCGTAGCCACAGGCGGCAGGATCTCCTGGGCCATTTGATAAAAAGATACCGTCTGGATTCATTGCAAGGACGTCTGCGATCGGCGTTTGTGCAGGAACCACTGTTACTTTACAGCCGCGATCCACCAGCATACGTAAGATATTAGTCTTCGTGCCAAAGTCGTAAGCGACGACGTCATATTTGTGCTCGATATGCGTGCCTAGTTGTTTGAAAAATCCACCCGTACCGCTGTCATGACTACCGGGTGCATCACGATTGAGCAAGGTATCTGATAACTCCCAAGTGCCCGCTGTCCATTCAAAGCCTTCAGGATGACTGGCTTCTTTTGCTAAGTCCATGCCTTTTAGGCCGGCGAATGCTTTAGCCAGCTGTATGGCTTGTTGCTCATCATCTTGACTGACCTCAATGCCGTTCGACGCGGTCATAATACAGCCGTTCTGCGCGCCCTTTTCACGCAAAATACGCGTCAGCTGACGAGTATCGATCTCAGCAATAGCGACGGTATCATTGCGTTTTAGATAATCGGTTAGTGATTCAGAGTTGCGAAAGTTTGAAGTGGTTAAAGTCGCATCACGAATGATAAGACCTTCCGCCCAGACTTTATTATTGGTATTGCTAGATTCGCTGTCCTCAGAGTTGGTGCCAGTATTGCCAATATGAGGATAGGTGAGGGTGACTAATTGACGCGCATAGCTTGGATCGGTTAGGATTTCTTGGTAGCCTGTCATCGCGGTATTGAAGACCACTTCACCGACCCTGTGACCAGAACTACCAATACTGACACCTCGAAAAATCGTCCCATCTGCTAATGCCAAAATTGCTTGTGTTGTCGTCGATGAATTCAAGGATTTGCCTCCGCTATTGATGATGAATGCTCTACTATTTGTGGTCATTATTTCAGCGAATAATCGATAATTTATGCTGATTCAAAGCGTTATAAAACCATATACAGCCAAAATTTTTCCACAAAAAAGCGAGAAGACAAATAGATGAAAAGATACTTAATTCACATGTTGGTGAAGAGTAACTTACATCATGTCCACTCGCTTAGGCACAGATTTTGAGCATTATATAAAAAAACCAGGCAGATAGCTAGACTCATTTACAATTAACGATAGGTAATCATAAGGATTCTTTAAATTATAGTTTCAGTAGTGATGCTACGGCTAAATTAGCGGTACAAAGTGTAGATAAAAAGTGCAGATGAATAGAAGTTTAAACTGTAAAATAGCCTAAGCAGAAATAAAAATATTATGGATTTACAAGCTTAGTATGCAAAAGGGCAAATAATATACTTATAAAACGGCTGGATTTTCAGCGATAGCTTTGCCACAATGGATTGCCTTTGCAGTAGGTGTTTTTACTACCTACTGCTCCAAATGATTTCGCGTTTCAAAAGCCGCTCTACAAAAAAGTCAATGCTAATAGGCCAAAGGTTTGCTGCTTATAATCAGCCTATGAAAACTGTCTCTTATGGACGATAACACAACTATAATATAAACAAGGATAAGTTATGATTTATCAGTATTTAGAAAAAAAACCTGAGTTTGCCGCCCCTTTTAATGGCTGGGTTGCCGATACGGCGCGAGTCATTGGTGATGTTTATTTAGGTCATCAAGCCAGCGTTTGGTTCGGTGCGGTGATTCGCGGTGATAACGAGCGTATTCATATCGGTGACTATAGTAATGTGCAAGAAAACAGTGTGATTCACACTGATGCGGGTATCGAAGTCAAAATCGGCGATTATGTCACTATTGGGCATTTAGCGATGTTGCACGGCTGTGAGATCGGCGATAACAGCCTGATTGGTATCGGTGCGGTGGTATTAAATAAAGCCAAGATTGGCAAAAACTGTATTATCGGCGCTAAGGCTTTGGTCACCGAAGGTAAAGAAATTCCAGATAATTCATTAGTGATGGGCGCGCCGGCCAAAGTAGTTAAGACTTTGACTAATGAGCAAGCCGCTATGCTTAAGCTATCCGCTATGCACTACGCAGATCGCTGCCAAAAGTTCAAAACGGGCCTGACTGAAATGCAAGCGCCTGAATAAGCTTTACATCCATTTAAAACAAGAAGCTTAAATAGCCTTAATAGTAAGCAAGCGCTCTTATGTTAGGGCGTAACCCTTTATCCTCAGCGAGTATGTATTATGAATAAACCTTCTACCCCAATCTCTTCGACCAATCGGACATTAGCTTTGTTTGATTTAGATCATACTTTGCTCGATGTCGATAGCGACTATTTATGGGGAGAGTATATCGTTAAACATGGTTTGGTGGATGAGGCCGAGTATCGTACCGCCAATCAGAAGTTTTATAATGACTATATAGAAGGTACCTTAGATGCGACGGAGTATAATGAGTTTGTCGCACAGTTTTTGAGCAGCTTACCGATGGACAGGCTTGATAAATTACGTGAAGACTATATAAAAACAGAAATTGAGCCGCACATTCGCCCAAAAGCAATGGAGGTGTTGTGTGAGCACGTGGAGCTTGGTCATGAAGTAGTGATTATTTCAGCGACCAATAATTTTGTGGTATCGGCTATCGCTCAGCGTTTTGGTATCGAGTCTGCCAATGTATTATCGACGCCGCTTGAGATTAAAGATGAGCGCTATACCGGAAAACTCACCGATAAGCCGAATTTCAAAGAAGGTAAGATTTATCATCTTGATAAATGGCTCGATAAAAAGCAGCGAGACGGTATCAGCTTTGACAAAACGTATGCTTATTCTGATTCTAAGAATGACATTCCGCTATTAGAATGGGCAGATATTGCCGTTTGTGTGTCGCCTGATAAGGCTTTACACGCGCACGCGTTGGCGCATCGCTGGGCGGTTGAAGATTGGTCGATTTAGCGCTATTAAAGTGTTTTGACGCTATTCAATTGTTAAACTCCAAAATTATATACCTTTCAAAAACACAGGAAAACTAATGGAAATTAATCCGTACCAAGAGCAAATTAAAGACTTATCCGAGCGTGGACAGGACCTGCGGAGGTATCTTTGACTTCGATGGTAAGCAAGAGCGTCTTGAGGAAGTCAATTTAGAGATGGAGAGTCCGGAACTATGGAACGATCCGGAACGCGCCACCAAAATCAGTAAAGAAAAAAGTCAGCTCGATAGTGTCATTGAGGTGGTAGTGTCACTTGAAACGACGTTAGCAGATGCGGCAGCGATGTTAGAGCTTGCGGTGGAAGCGGATGATGAATCCTTGCTTAAAGATGTACAAAGCGAGCTTGATAGTGCCGAAAAACGCGTCGCTGATTTGGAGTTCCGCCGGATGTTTAGCGGTGAGATGGACCCGAACAATTGCTATCTAGATATCCAGTCGGGTAGCGGCGGTACAGAGGCGCAAGATTGGGCGGAGATGCTATTACGTATGTACACGCGCTGGGCGGAGGCGCACGGCTTTAAGGTTGAGGTGATTGAGGTGTCCTCTGGCAGCGTGGCTGGTATTAAGTCTGCCACTATCGAGATCAAAGGCGATTATGCCTTTGGTTGGCTGCGTACCGAGATTGGCGTGCATCGCTTAGTACGCAAGTCACCCTTTGATAGTAATAACGGCCGTCATACTTCTTTTGCTGCGGTTTTTGTCTCGCCTGAGATTGACGACGATATCGACATCGATATCAATCCTGCCGATTTGCGTATCGATACTTATCGCTCATCCGGTGCCGGTGGTCAGCATGTCAACACCACAGACTCTGCGGTGCGTATCACCCATGAGCCAAGCGGTGTGGTGGTCACTTGTCAGAACGAGCGTAGCCAACATGGTAATAAAGCCACGGCGATGAAAATGCTACGCGCTAAGCTCTATGAGCTTGAGATGCAAAAGCGCATGGAGAGCCAGCAAGCGGTGGAAGACAATAAATCTGATGTTGGCTGGGGCAGTCAAATTCGCTCTTATGTGCTCGATGACTCGCGGATTAAAGACTTGCGTACTGGGGTGGAGACTTTCAATACAGGTGCGGTGCTGGACGGCGATCTTGATCAGTTTATTGAAGCGAGTCTCAAAGCAGGATTGTAAATTCAGTTTATAGGTTGAACTATATTAAAATTAAATGCTTACTTAAGGAAAAACAATGCCAAGCGTAAATAGTTATTTCGATGATAAAGTCACCTCCATTGCTTTTCAAACGGCCACACTTCCTGCCACCGTTGGTGTTATGGAGATAGGCGAGTACGAGTTTGGTACTAGCGAATTTGAAACGATGAGTGTAGTGAGTGGGGCACTCACCGTAAAGCTGCCAGATAGCGATGACTGGCAGACTTTTAAGGCGGGCGAGCAGTTCACCGTTGAAGCTAACCAAAAATTCAATGTGAAAGTCGAAGTCGAGACCGCTTATCTTTGCATGTATGGCAAATAGAGCATTCTAAGCAAGACTCTTATTATCATTATAAAAAACGCTAAGTTTATGCTTGGCGTTTTTTTATGGCTAGCTTTTACACAGCGTCATACATTATCGGCGTCAATTTAACAGTAAAAACACCTTTAATTAATTATGCTTAAGCCTTAGTAATTGACTTAAGTAATGATAAATATTAAGGATTTTAACTTATGGCCAAAACAGCCAAAGATGCCACGCTTGAAGATCTTCGTCATGATTATGAGCGCTTAGCCAAGCAAGCAAAACTGCGCTATGTCAGCGATGAGGAGCCAGGATTTGAGCGTCGCCGTCACGGACGCGGCTTTACTTATCGTGATGAGGCAGGCAAGACTGTCAAAGACAAAGCTTTGCGCCAACGTTTTGAGGCTTTGGTGATTCCACCAATGTGGTCTGAGGTGTGGATATGCCAACATGAAAACGGTCATCTACAATCAACAGGGCGTGATGATAAGGCGCGTAAGCAGTATCTGTATCATGAGCTGTGGGATAGCGTCCGCGATCAAGCCAAATTTGAGGCGATGAGAGGCTTTGCCACCGCCTTGCCTAATTTGCGCGCGCAAGTCGAAAAGGATTTAGAAGCTGAGACTTTATCACATGATAATGTGCTCGCTGCGGTAGTCAAATTGCTAGAAACGACTTTGATCCGCATTGGCAATAGTCGCTATGCTAAGCTTAATAAAAGCTATGGCCTTAGCACACTGCGCAGTAAGCATGTGAGTGAAACAGAGAATGGCTTGGCCTTCGATTTCGTCGGCAAAAGTGCCAAAGCGCATCATATTGAATTGCAAGACGAGCGCCTCATTAATATTGTGCAGGCTTGCTCTGAGCTGCCTGGCTACCAGATTTTTAAGTACTTAGATGATAATGGCGACAAATGCGTGGTTGATAGCGCCGATATTAATGAATATCTACGCCTGCATCTATGTGAGGATGGCAAGGCTGCCTCGGACTGCGTGAGCAGGCTCTATAGCGCTAAAGACTTTCGCACTTGGATGGCCAGTGTGCTGGCAGCTAGTTATTTATATGATGAGCTACAAAACGGTAACGGCGAAGAGATTCTAGCGAGCGCGCCTGATAGTCAGCTGCGGCAAACATTAGTCACCGAAATGGTCAAAGATGTCGCTGAAGAGTTAGGCAATACGCCAAGCGTCTGTCGCTCCTCTTATATCAACCCTGTCATTATCGAGAAATTCTTGGCAGGAGAGTTTTTTGATGCCTACAAAAAAGCTCGGCAGGGGCGCACTAGGCAATATCAAAGCGTAGAAGAAAAAGCGCTGCTGAGTTTTTTGCATGGCTTAGAGTAGGGCTTGTTGAAATAAAACTAGAAATGCGTTACTAATAGAGCAAGTTATCAAAGTATGCCAAAGTACTTCGTAGCTTATAACTTTTAATAATGATCGCTCAAGCCTACGCGCTTGTCGGCTACTGCTAAAGGATTAGCTTATGACCTCAATCACTTCTTCCTCAAAAGACTATTACGAGTATTATAATACCTTCAATATGTCGTCACTGCTGACAGAAATATTTGGCGGTTATCCGGAGGATCGTCTCAATGCCTACATGGCTTGTTGTGGTCGTCATATTCGAGCAGGACAAGGCAACAAGATAGCACTAGTACACGAAGATACTGCTAATAACATTACTCGTATCAGCTTCGATGAGCTCGATAAAGCCAGTGCGCAAGTGGCCAATCTATTACAGTCTTATGGCGTAAAAGTAGGTGATCAAGTCGCTACTATGTTGCCTCGCACCCCCGAACTACTGATTATTGTGCTTGCTACTTGGCGCATTGGGGCAGTCTATCAGCCGTTATTTACCGCCTTTGGCTATGATTCGATTAAGTATCGAATGAATAAAGCCAAAACCAAAGTCGTATTTACCAACAGTGACAACCGTAGTAAGTTTGCCGACTTAGCGCAGCAGGCAAAGATGGTGCTAGTTAGGAAGAGGGATGAAGCCCAAAAGTGGCCTGAAGATGATTATAATGAGAGTGTCGCCCAGCAAGCGCAAAGCTTTGAGCCAGTAGTCTTAGATACTGACGCGCCCTTTCTGCAAATGTTTACCTCCGGTACAGTAGGTAAGTCTAAAGGCGTCAGCGTACCGTTAGCCGCGCTGCCAGCATTTTATCTTTATATGCGTTATGCGATTGACTTACAAGAGTCTGATAATTATTGGAACATGGCTGATCCGGGCTGGGCTTATGGTCTTTATTATGCGATTACTGGGCCCTTATTATTGGGTATGACCACTCATTTTAATGAGGCAGGCTTCGATGCTACTGATACCCGCGACTTTATGCTGCGTCACAACATTACGAATTTAGCCTCATCACCAACTGCTTTTCGCATGATGAAGTCGAGTGGTGTTTTTAAAAGAACGTCTGATGATGATAACGATGAGCAACCTTCATTACGCGTCGCCAACTCTGCAGGCGAGACTTTGAATACCGAGGTAGTTGGTTGGGTTGAGAGCCATCTAGGCTGCAAAGTTTGTGATCAGTACGGACAGACGGAGACTGGCATGACTTGCTGCGAGCATCATGCCCTACATCATAAGTGTCCAGTAGGTTCGATGGGAATGGCGCTGCCTGGTCACCGCTTAGTCGTATTAGATGAGGATATGCAAGTGCTCCCTGATGGCGAGCAAGGACAACTGGCCGTAGTAGTCAGTCAGTCGCCGGCCTTTTATTTTCGGGGTTATAGTTGGAATGAGAAGCAAGCTTTCGTTGATGATTACTATCTGACTGGCGATGTGGTTGAACGCCATAGTGATGGTACTTATTGGTTCTCTGGCCGTGACGATGATATTATCACCACTGCCGGTTATCGCGTAGGACCAACGGATGTAGAAAACACGGTACTAGAACACGAAGCCGTTGCTGAGTCAGCGGCAGTCGGCATTGCTGATGAGGCACGAGGTCATATTATAAAATCTTATGTGGTACTAAAAGAAGGTGTCGAAGGTAATGATGAGCTTTCAGAACAAATTAAAGCCTTGGTAAGAGAGCGCCTATCCGCTCATGCTTATCCTCGTCAGGTCGAATTTGTGGATTCCTTGCCTAAAACGCCGAGTGGCAAAATACAGCGTTTTTTATTACGTAGCTTAGCCGACAGCTGAACGATCGACTAGGTAAACTCACTGAGAATAAAATTCAAAAATAATTAAGGAAGATCTATGCAAATACAAGGTAATAGTTTTTTAGTCACCGGCGGCGCTTCAGGGCTAGGCGAGGCAGTAGTTCGCGCTATCACTGCGCAAGGCGGCAAAGTTGTTATCGCCGATCTCAATGAAGAGACGGGAACAGCTTTAGCCCGTGAGCTTGGCGACAATGTGCGCTTTGTGCGCTGTGATGTTACCAGCGGCGATGACGTACAAGCGGCAGTGGATATCGCTGAGACGGACTTTGGTAGTCTGCAAGGCTCTATCAACTGCGCAGGTATCGCCGTAGTACAAAAGCTACTCGACCGCGAGAATAACCCAGCAGATCTAGAAGCGTTCACACGCGGCGTGACTATCAATCAAGTCGGCTCGTTCAATGTTGCGCGTTTGGTGGCGGCCAGTATTGCTAAGCGTGTCGCCGCTAATACCAACGCTGATAGTGCGCAAAACACTGATAACGGTATTATTATTAATACAGCGTCTATTGCAGCTTTTGATGGGCAAGTAGGGCAGGCCAGTTACGCGTCATCCAAGGCAGGCGTTGTCGGTATGATGTTACCTCTGGCGCGTGAGTTGACTCGTCATGGCATTCGCGTGATGACGATAGCGCCGGGGGTGTTTGCGACGCCAATGATGCATAGTATCCCAGAAAAAGCTCGCGAACAACTGGAAGCAGCAGTGCCTTATCCTAAGCGTTTGGGCGCGCCAGAGGAGTTTGCTAAACTAGCGATGCATATAATCGATAATGGCTATCTCAACGGTGAAGTGATACGTTTAGATGGGGCAATTCGTATGGTCTAATACCTTTAGCTCTTCTTCTATTCATAATTTCTGCACAATATTGACATAGAGATCTGTTATCTTGTGACTAAGTTCACTTAATAAGAAGCAGTTTCTATGTCGTTTTCCCGCTTAAACTCCCGAAAACACAAACTCTCCGTTTTAGCTATGCTGGCGCTTATACTCACTGGCCTGATCAGTGTGAATGCACTGGCCTTGGCAAAAAGTGGTGTTAAGCATAATCAAGCTATACCTGCAGATGTCACTATCGATAAAGTTTATGTCGATAAGTCCGAGCGGGTATTAAAGCTATTGAGCGCAGATAAAGTGATCAAAACGTATCATATTGCTTTAGGGGATAGTCCAGTAGGACATAAGCGCCAAGAAGGCGACGAGCGCACGCCGACAGGGAGCTATATTCTCGATTATAAAAATGAAAACTCTAGCTACTATCGCTCCATCCACGTCAGTTATCCCAATGCTGCTGATAAAGCTCAAGCAAAGAAGCGTGGGGTTAGTGCGGGTGGTGATATTATGATTCATGGACAAAAAAATGGTCTTGGTCATTTGGCTCCTATTACGCAGCAGCGCGATTGGACGGATGGCTGCATTGCCGTGACTGATGATGAGATGGATGAGATTATGAGTATTTATAAAGCAGGGATGCCGATTGAAATTGTAGAGTAGCTTAGCTTTTTTATCGTCTCATTAGCTAGTTATAGCGTTTGTTCTTGATAGAGCAAGCGCTTTTTTATGTGCGCTAAACATTTATTTATAGAATGACTTTTTCCGAAATTTCTCAAAAAAGCTTCTTGAAATAGCACTAATAAATACTTATTAATAAACAAGTCTTTATATCATTGCTATTAGTAAGGTTTTTATTTTTTTCGCTTGAAATGACTGTCACTATACCTTATATAGATAGCAACCAAAGGCAAACGGGCTACCCTAATACTTATAAAAGCTCGTTGCTATGATAAATTATCAAAGGATAAAAATATGAGATTTGAGAAATTCACTCAAAAGCTGCAGTCGGCTATTCAAGAGGCACAAAGTCTGGCATTGGGCCGTGATAATACCGGTATCGATCCGGTGCATTTATTAGCGGTGTTATTGCAAGATGAGTCAAATATATCGATTTGCCAGCAGGCGGGCGCATCTATTCCAGCGCTCAAGAACGGTGTAGCTAAAGCGCTTGATAATCAGGCTACTATCAGCGATCCAACAGGCGACGTCAATCTAAACCCAAACTCGGTAAAGATTTTGAACTTAGCCGATCGCCAAGCACAAAAAGAAGGCGATGATTTTATCGCGACCGAATGGGTGCTATTGGCACTGGCAGAACAAGGCGAGACCAAAAAGATATTTGAGAGTGCTGGGGTTACCGCAGATAAGCTCAAGACAGTAATTGAGCAGCTACGCGGTGATGAAACTGTCAATAATCAAAACGCTGAAGATCAACGCGACGCGCTCAATAAATATACTATCAATCTAACTGAACAAGCCGAGATGGGTAAGCTCGATCCGGTCATCGGCCGTGATGAAGAAATACGCCGTACCATTCAAGTGCTCTCGCGCCGGACCAAAAACAACCCCGTGCTCATCGGTGAGCCAGGCGTCGGTAAAACCGCTATTGTTGAGGGTCTTGCGCAAAAAATTATCAACGGCGATGTGCCGGAAGGTCTACGTCATAAAGAAGTGCTATCGCTAGATTTGGGCGCGCTAATTGCCGGTGCTAAGTTCCGCGGTGAGTTTGAAGAGCGACTCAAAGGCGTACTTAGTGATTTGGCCAAGCAAGAAGGTAACGTCATCTTATTTATCGATGAGCTGCATACGATGGTCGGTGCGGGTAAAGCCGATGGCGCAATGGACGCGGGTAATATGCTAAAGCCTGCGCTTGCTCGCGGTGAGCTGCACTGCGTTGGCGCGACAACTCTAGATGAGTACCGCAAGTATATCGAAAAAGACGCGGCTCTTGAGCGCCGTTTCCAAAAAGTGCTCGTTGATGAGCCGAGCGTTGAAGACACTATTGCTATCCTACGTGGTCTCAAAGAGCGTTATGAGCTGCATCACGGGGTCGATATTCAAGACAGTGCTATTATTGCCGCGGCGCGCATGAGTCATCGTTATATTACCGATCGCAAACTGCCAGATAAAGCTATTGACTTAGTTGACGAGGCGGCAAGCCGTCTGCGCATGGAGATGGATAGTAAGCCTGAAGCTTTAGGCAAGCTTGATAGCCGTCTGATCCAGCTCAAGATGCAGCGCGAAGTGCTCAAAAACGAAGAAGACGCTGGCGCGCAAGCGGAGCGTAAGGTGCTCAATCAGCAGATTGAAGCGCTTGAGAAAGAATACGCTGATTTGAATGAAATCTGGCAAGCGGAGAAGGCGCTCGTCAAAGGTTCTCAACAGCTTAAAGACGAGCTCGACAAAGCACGTATCGCCTATGATAAAGCAAGCCGAGAAGGCGATTACGAGACCATGAGCCGCTTGCAATATGAGACCATTCCGCAGCTTGAGCGCCGTATCACCGAGTCAGATTTGGCGGAACAAGAAGAGCAAGCAGATGATGCGATAGGCGGTAAGCTGCTGCGCACAAAAGTTACCGATAATGAGATTGCCGAAGTCGTCAGCGCGGCGACCGGTATTCCGGTCAGTAAAATGATGCAAGGCGAGCGCGATAAGCTACTAGCAATGGAAGATAAGCTGCATGAGCGTGTCATCGGACAGGATGAAGCGGTCGAGTCAGTAGCCAATGCGGTACGTCGTAGCCGAGCTGGGCTGTCTGATCCGAACCGTCCTTCAGGCTCGTTTTTATTCCTTGGGCCAACGGGTGTGGGTAAGACTGAGCTGACTAAGTCACTAGCGAATTTCTTATTTGATAGTGAAGATGCTCTGGTTCGTATTGATATGAGTGAGTATATGGAGAAGCATAGCGTTAGCCGTCTGGTTGGTGCGCCTCCAGGCTACGTAGGTTATGAAGAAGGCGGTACTCTGACCGAAGCGGTACGGCGTAAGCCTTATAGCGTCGTGCTCTTCGATGAGGTCGAAAAAGCCCATCCTGATGTGTTTAATATTCTGTTGCAAGTGCTCGATGATGGCCGCTTGACCGACTCGCAAGGTCGCGTGGTAGACTTCAAAAATACTGTGATTATCATGACTAGTAACTTGGGCTCGCATAAGATTCAAGAGATGGTTGGCGAGAGCTATGACGATATTAAGTCGGAGGTTATGGATTCAGTCGGCGAGCATTTCCGTCCAGAGTTCGTCAACCGTATCGATGAGATCGTGGTATTCCATGCGCTAGGACAGTCGCAAATGGCGGGTATCGCTGATATTCAAATGGAGCGTCTACGCGATCGCTTGCAAGAGCGTGAGCTGAGTATTACGTTATCCGACGAAGCGATGAGCCAGTTAGTAGCGGTAGGTTACGATCCTGTGTATGGCGCACGCCCGCTGAAACGTGCTATCCAGCAAGAGATCGAAAACCCACTATCACTAAAACTACTAGCAGGTGATTTTGTCGCTGGCGATATCATCAAGGTCGATGTTGGTCCAGATGATAGATTGACTTTTGATAAGCTTAGAATGAGCTAATGAACATTTTGAATTGAGAGGTAATTTCTAAGCAAAACTAACCCTTTATCTGCCATAGTAGATAAAGGGTTTTTTATTGCATAATTTCTGTTCGGAGCGACCTGAAGCTTGCTATATTAGCAGACAGACATTAGCCATAAATCAAAATTAGACTAAAAATTCAAAGGATTAAGACTATGTTAATGGATAGCCTAAGAAATAAATACGGCCTAATTAGCTTACCGCTGACTATAACCGTATTACTATTTAGCACTGCCGCTTGTTCAGAACCAACGACTGCGACAGCAAATACAAAAAAAGCCAGTACTAGCGAGCAAGCAGAAGATAGCAAGCCCAGCTTTACCACGCAAGCGATAGCGACTTTTGATGAGCCTTGGGCGATGACAGCGTTACCTAAAAACTCAAATAGCGCTGAGCCGAAATTATTAGTCACGCAAAAAACAGGCGAGCTATTTATCGTCGATACTGCGACAGGCGAGAAAGCGCAAGTCACAGGCCTACCAAAAGTCGGTTATGGCGGCCAGGGTGGACTTGGCGACATTATTCTAGCGCCAGATTTTGCCACCACTAATAATGTATATATCAGCTATGTCGAAGCGGGTACAGGTGGTGAGAGCGGTACCTACGGCGCAAAAGTTATCAAGGCTAAGCTAACCGGGTTGGATACCGCTAAGCCAAGCTTACAAGCGATCACATCGATCTGGCAGCAAGTGCCAAAAGTTGAAGGTCAAGGTCATTATAGTCATCGTTTATTGTTCTCTCCCGATGGACGTTATCTATATGTTAGCTCAGGGGATCGGCAAAAAAAGGATCCAGCGCAAGATATGAGTGTGAATTTAGGCAAGATTATCCGCTTACATCTTGATGGTTCAGTGCCGACTGATAATCCTTACGCTGATAACACGGGCATCAGTCAACAGTTTTGGACTACCGGTCATCGCAATGTGCTTGGCATGGCCTTTGATGATAAAGGCAGGCTTTGGCAGCATGAAATGGGGCCAAGAGGCGGTGATGAGTTTAACTTAATCAAAAAGGGGGATAACTACGGCTGGCCGCTTGTCTCTAATGGCCGTAATTACTCAGGTACAGATATTCCAGATCACGACACCCGTCCTGAGTTTGCCACTCCTAAAGTGAGCTGGACGCCGGTCATCTCGCCTTCATCAATGAGTATTTATTCTGTCGGCAGTCACAATGATTTCCCAGCTTGGGAGAGTAACGCTTTAATCAGTGGCTTGTCTTCAAAAGCTCTAATAGTAGTAGCGATGGATGATGAGCGAGCGGCGGAGCGCTATCGCTATGACATGGGCGCGCGCATTCGTAGCGTATTGAGCATCGATGGCGAAGTGTATTTATTAGAGGACGGCACCAGTAGTAAGCTGTTAAAGCTGATACCTGATTGAGGTTTAAGTCAAATCTAAAGCACTTATTAATAAGGCTAACTGGCAATGATTCTAGCGTCTTACAATTCGAACGTATTGCGTAATTTATTGATAACAAAGAGTTGTTTTGTTAAAGTAATGCTTCTAAAAAACTAAGGTTATGAAAACAATGGATCATGTTAAGGTTGAAAGGTTAGGCCCTTTTCCGAGGGTCAATAAGCCTGTCTTCATCACGTCAGGTATTTTAATTGTCGGTTTTATCATTTTTGGGGCATTTTTTACTGAGACTGCAGGGGCGCTCTTTACCTTCTTACAAAGCTTTATTACCAGTAATTTTGGCTGGTTGTTTATTATACTGGTCAATGTGGCTTTAATATTTTGTATATATTTAGCAGCCAGTCGTTATGGCGACATTCGGTTAGGCAATCAAACCGAACGACCGCAGTATACTCTGTTCTCGTGGATAGGCATGCTGTTTTCGGCAGGGATTGGTATAGGACTGGTCTATTGGGGAACCGCAGAACCCTTGTATCACTATATGGCGCCACCACTTGGTGAAGCTGAAACCTTAGAGACTGCCAAACAAGCGATGAATATCTCGTTTTTGCATTGGGGCTTACATGCTTGGGCTATCTATACTATCGTCGCGTTAGCGTTGGCGTATTTTCATTTTAGACGCGGTCTGCCACTCTCTATTCGCTCGACTTTATATCCTATTCTTGGTCAAAAAATTTATGGACGTTGGGGCCATACCGTTGATATCTTAGCGGTTTTTGGTACTATGTTTGGCGTTGTGACCTCCTTAGGTCTTGGCGTGATGCAGATTAACTCCGGTCTTGAGAATCTATTTGGCATACCAAACAATATAACCGTACAGTTCATTACTATTGCTTTTGTGACAGCGCTAGCTTGCGGTTCACTGATGCTAGGACTGGATAAAGGTATCAAGCGCTTAAGCGATATCAATATGGGCTTCACCGGTGTGCTACTCGCCTTTATGGTGATTTTAGGCCCAACCCTATTTATTTTTGATAGTTTTATCGAAAACATCGGTAACTACCTCACCGCGCTTGTGCCTTTATCTACCTGGGGCGAAGCTTATAGCGGTACCGATTGGCAGGGTGCTTGGACTATATTTTATTGGGCATGGTGGGTAAGCTGGTCGCCGTTTGTAGGGGTGTTTATTGCTCGTATTAGCCGTGGTCGTACCATACGTGAATTCGTGCTAGGGGTGTTACTGATCCCTATGACAATTTTATTCTTCTGGTTTACTACCTTTGGCGGTGTGGGAATACACATGGAGCTATTGGCAGGTTTAGATCCAGCCATAGCTAGTCCAGGATTGGTGGAAGCCGTGCAAGCGGATGTCGGTAGCGCTATCTTTAAGCTGGTTGAGTACTATCCATTAACTCAGCCGATTACTTTTTTAATCGTGATTATGATTGTTTTATGGTTTGTGACCTCATCGGACTCAGCAAATTTTGTCATTGACATGTTGACGGCGGGCGGCGAAACCAATCCACCGAAGATTCAGCGTCTGTTTTGGGCAATTATGCAAGGTCTTATCGCCGCGATATTACTTGCAGCAGGTGGCTTGGGTGCATTGCAAGCTGCGGCTATCGTCGCAGGACTACCGTTTGCCTTTGTTATATTTGTGATGATGTATGCGTTACTGCGAGGTTTGGGCCGAGATCGTTTAATACTGTATCGCGCTCAGCAGCGCTTTATTACCGACGAGTCAGCCGATCATAACTCAGCTAGTGAGTTTACCGATGAGCACTTACTCAAAGGACCGCCAAAGATTGTCAAAGGCGATTAGCCTCTAGTTAAGCATGAAAAAATTCGTTGTCAGTCTCAATCTTTAGGTAGGTTGAGACTTTTTTTATGCCAACTATAAATGCAAATATAGACTATTCATCAAATTTTAGCGCTCGAAATATCATTACCTATAACAAAATACCCTTGATTATTTCTAGATTATTTTCGTATATTAATAACTGTGTTTTTAGTATTGCATTTGATAATTACCCTATATCTTGGTAAGGTGACGCAATTTTAAACTTTGGAAACTCTATGGATCATGTAAAAGTTGGCCGCTTAGGCCCTTTTCCACGGGTAAGTAAACCTGTGTTCTTGACCTCGGCTATTTTGATTTTAGTGTTTATTATTTTTGGCGCTTTGTTTAATGAACAGGCTGAAGTAGTCTTTAACGATGCAAAAGCTTTTGTCTCGTTGCGCTTTGGCTGGTTTTTTATCGTCGTGGTGAATTTGGCCTTAGTTATGAGTATTTATATGATATTTAGCCGTTATGGCGATATCAGACTAGGTCACCAAACTGAGAGGCCCGAGTATAATATAGTCTCATGGATTGGTATGCTATTTTCAGCGGGTATCGGTATTGGCTTGCTATATTGGGGTACTGCTGAGCCGCTATATCACTTTATGGCACCGCCATTAGGAACGCCTGAGAGTGTTGAGGCCGCTAAACTTGCAATGAATATCTCATTTTTGCATTATGGGTTTCATGTTTGGGCCATCTACGGTATCGTCGCTTTAGCTTTGGCTTATTTCCATTATCGGGTCGGTCTACCTTTAGCTATTCGCTCAACGCTTTATCCTTTGCTCGGCAAAAAAATCTATGGACCTATGGGTCATACGGTAGATACGCTAGCAGTATTTGGAACGATGTTTGGGGTTGTGACTACGCTTGGCCTAGGGGTGTTACAGATTAACTCAGGTCTGGATACGCTATTTGGTATTCCCAATAATATCACCGTACAAATCATTCTGATTGCTGTGATTACCGTATTGGCAGGCATGTCGCTGTTTTTGGGCTTAGATAAAGGTATTAAGCGCTTAAGTGACATTAATATCTTATTTACGGTCATCTTGCTCAGCTTCGTGATTATCTTAGGTCCGACGCAGTTTATTTTTAACAGTTTCGTTGAAAACGTTGGTAATTACTTGCATCAAGTGATTCCTTTAGGTCTTTGGACGGAGTCTTATGAAGGCCAAGAAAACTGGCAGTCATCTTGGACTATCTTCTACTGGGCATGGTGGATCAGTTGGTCACCTTTCGTTGGCGTATTTGTCGCTCGTATCTCACGTGGCCGTACCATACGCGAGTTTATTTTGGGCGTGTTATTAATTCCCATTACTATTCTTTTCTTATGGTTCACCGCTTTTGGTGGCTCAGCAGTACATATGGAATTGATGGCAGCCGCTGATCCAAATATGGCAAGCCCTGGCCTAATTGAAGCGGTAAAAGCTGATACCGGTAGCGCTATCTTTAAGCTAATGGAGTCGTATCCATTAACTGCAGCGGTTAATCTACTTATTGTGATCATGATTGTTCTGTGGTTTGTGACCTCATCAGATTCTGCTAGTTTCGTCATCGATATGTTGACCTCTGGTGGTGATACCAATCCGCCAAAGATCCAGCGTTTATTCTGGGCAGGTACTGAAGGTGTTATCGCAGCGGTACTCTTAGCAGCTGGTGGTTTAGGCGCTTTGCAAGCGGCATCGATTGTTTCAGGCTTTCCGTTTGCTATCGTGATTATGATTATGATGTATTCATTGCTGCGTGGTTTGAGCCGAGATCATTTGATTCTGTACCGTAATCAGCAATGGTTTACGACTGAGGAGTCAGCGGATCATAACTCAGCCAATGAGTTCCGTGATGAAGATCTGTTAACCGGTCCACCTGATCTGATCGTCGAGCCTAAAGATAAGTAGAGTATATTTAATCTGCTGTTGTAGATACATTAAAAATAAGTAAGAAAAGCCCTAGCTTATTCATTAAGCTGAACTGACCCCCAAATGTTGGACGGTTTATTTTATAACAAGTACTGAGTTCTGTATTGCACAGGACTCAGTCCTTTTAGTTTAAGTTGAATACGCTCATGATTGTAATAATGCATATAC
>NZ_JBPYDC010000021.1:0-56050 GCF_051847575.1 Psychrobacter sp. 1U2 | reverse complement strand
CGGATGAGTCGTTTGCTGCTAATATCTATTTAGCAGCGACGATTATCCATTTACGGTAATTGTCAACACACCCTAGTTCAACTGCAAAGAGCCCTTCGCATTCATCAGCAGCTCAACCACTTCATCGCCACTAATCTTAGTGAAGCGTTTATCGATAGCAGAATCTTCAATACCGTTATGCTCCATACACCCGCCGCACACTAAGACATTGCCACCTTTTTCTACAAAAGCTTCTAGCAACTCTTTAGCGGGTTTAAACGGTGCGCCAATATCGACATTATCCAAGGCGTTCGGTACGCCTAAATGTACCGCATCGACCATTAGAATGACGGATGCAGAGTGACCTTGTTCAAGTGCTTTGCCTGCCATAGTAAACGCTAGGGTGATTTTGCTAGGGTTAGATTCAGCATTGTCGAATAGCGTACCGACAAAATCAGTGCAATGATCTATAGTATTAGCCATATTGTTCTCCTTATAGACTGTAGTTCGTTGAGTATGATACTCATACTTATCCTAACATTTATTATACTAATTTATATAATGTATTGTTATAGAAGAGTAGCTATAAGTTAAAGAGTAATGACAAGTAGCGGAGTTTATAAGCGGAACCTTCTAGCCCATCGGCGGCCATCGATGCGTCTTATCGCTCTCTATCCAGTCTTGAATCCATGGCTCAGTGGGGGTATCCCAAGCTTTTTCACCTAGCACTTTTAATACTTTGGCGGTTTCAATCACTTTGCCGCCAGCCGTCACACCCGTGCGTAGTAGCACCGAGGAGCAAGGCTTACCTTTCACCCACATTGAGTGTTCAAGATATAGCCAGCGCTCATCCATACCGACGAGCTGCGTCTTTATCGTGACTTTATCAAACAGCCGAATACGCTTACGATACTGAATCGTGCTGCCTGCCACCACCATACCCCAACGCTGCTTGAGTAGTTGCTTGGCAAGACCGGTACGAATGATAAAATCAGTACGACCGATATCATAAACGGTTAATACTCGGCCATTATTCATCTCAAACATTGGATCGATATCGGTGATGCTACAGCGCACCGTGACTTCGCTGACTTGATCAAGCTCTAAAGGTTGGCCTTTTTTATTAGCGACAACAGCATCAACGACAGACTTAGTGTAACGCAAGTAAGGATACATAATATAATCTCAAAAGTTTAGAGGGCAGGCCGGTTGCGCAGTTATTTTGGTTTGATATAGTCGATCCACTATAAAAGAAATACAGTGCTACTGGGATGAATTTTGTGCAGCATCGAAGGAACGCAGCACGCAAGGAAAATTTATACCAGTAGCACGTTACAATGCCTGTACTCTTTTTATTCAGGATTCACTATAGTAGCGTCCACACCGATAGAGTTAAAATAAGCACTGACGGTTTCGGGTAGCCAATTGATATCGAATCTGGATTTTTTATCACGGCCTTGCGCTTGTTTGCTATCTGAGCGATAGCGAATATAACCAACGTGCCCGCCATGCTTGGTATCGATAATAGTAACGCAATCAGAGACATCGTTAGCGGTCGCGGTAAAGCCCAAAAAAGGATCGTCTTCAGCGCTAATCAGTAATAAGGGCTTGGTGACATTACGCAAGTAAGGCAGAGCTGAGGCGCTATGATAGTAGTCATTATTAGAGCGATAGCCATGCCTTGGTGCGGTAAAGATATCGTCAAAGTCGCTGATACGATTGACCGCTTTGATAGAGTCGATCTCCTCTTTACTGATGTCATTGGCAAGCGCTTTTTTGATAATCGGATTGAGTAAATAAGGCGTATAAATCCGATGACTCAAAAAACCATGCATACTGAGCGCCGCTGACGACATATCAACAGGTGCGGAGATGACGGCCGCGCCTTTACAAAGCGCTTGATTGCCATATTCGCCCATGTATTTGGCTAAGGCATTACCGCCCAGTGAAACGCCAACCGCATACATATTGGCGTATTTTTCACTCAAGTTTTGTAGCATGTAATGCACCTCGCCAGTATCGCCCGCGTTATAGAACACCCGTCCGCTAGCGGGGATACCGCCGCAACTACGAAAGTGCGCAACCACGAAGTGCCAGCCTTGCGCGTGCATCTGATAAGCCAAGGCGCGCGCATAATGGCTATCGCTACTGCCTTCCATACCGTGAAACAACACGATTAATGGCGTTTGTTCCAATAAGCCATCTGCGTTTTCTGCTATAGGACGCGCATCATAAAAGTCGTAGGCAATATCGCTCTCGCCTAAAGAGTCTTTGCGCACCACTCGTCTATATTCAGGCGCTTTTGGTGCAAAAAACTTCGGCAAGATGCTTTGCAAATGCGGATTATTCAGCCAAAAGGGTGTCTTAAATTCGTTATAATTAAAAGTCGTCATAGGAGAGTTTCTAATAGATAAGGTAAAAGAATTAGTTTCACGTGAAACATAGTAATGTTTTATAACTTTAAATCGTTTAAGTGAATTTTTAAAATCTATGCAAGAGTATTTATCGATTAATCATCATACTAAGCGATGGCAGACGTTCCAATAGCTTTTAGTGAACGGTTGAGTGAACAGATGATTACTGTATTATTCAACCGAGCTAAGTTTGCTGCTCTCAAATTTGCTAATCTGTGGATTCTATCACCCTACCTGCCATTGCTAGCTCAGTTTTTAGCGTATCAGTATCCGCCTCAGCGATAGTGATGCTCAAGGTGACTTGCTTGCCGTAAGTGACATTATCAATGCTGCCGCCTATACTCTCAACCACATAACGACATTGCGCTTCAGTAGCGAAGTCAGCTAGTATCTGTACTTGCGTCGTAGGCACAAAGGGCAGCAATATCATCTCATCGACAGCCGCTTGCGCGGAGCCTGCATAAGCGCGAGTGAGACCGCCTGCGCCAAGCTTGATACCGCCAAAGTAGCGCACCACGATAATGATAATATTACCAATAGCTTTATGCTGCAGGACGTTTAGTATCGGTCGACCCGCTGTACCGTTAGGCTCGCCATCATCATCGAAACCGGCGCTAGTGGTATTATCAGGATCACCGATAATGTACGCCCAGCACCAATGGCGCGCATCAGGGTATTTAACTTTTAATTGTTCCACATGAAACATCGCTTGCTCACGTGAGCTCACAGGATAAGCATAAGCGATAAACTCAGACTTTTTAATCTCAAGCCGTGCAGTAACGGATCTTTTTAGGGTTTGATAGCTCATATTATATTGATGGTACACTTAGGTTTGGACGGGATATGTTAAACTGACACCACTATAACAAAACCCTATATTAGCAAAGGTAGTAAAAAGTATGCGTCTCGATAAATTTATCAGTAAAGCCACTGAGCTGTCGCGTAAAGAATCTAAAAAAATTCTGCACGCAAGCGAAGTTACCGTCAATGACGAAGTGGTCAAAGATCCAGGGCTACACGTCGATATTATTAATGATGAAGTGCTGTGGGCAGGCGAGCCACTATCTGTCGCTACTGGCAGCCGCTATATCTTATTGCATAAGCCTGAAGGCTTTGAGTGTACTTTAAAGGCCAAAGAATATCCTATCGTCACTGAATTGATTGCGGTGCCAGAGCTGGGTAGCTTGCGTATTGCAGGGCGTTTGGATGTCGATACCACAGGGGCGCTACTGATCAGCGATGACGGTGGCTGGCTGCACCGCGTCACTAGTCCTAAACACGAACATGCCAAAGTCTATGAGCTAACCTTAGCCGATCCGATGGATGAGGAAGAACAGACCAAAGCGATCAAAAAGGTGGGCGAAGGTATCTTACTAGATGGCGATTATGAGCCGACGAAACCTGCGACCTTAGAGTTTATCGATGAGACGCATGCGCGGCTAACGCTTGAGCAAGGCAAATACCATCAAGTCAAACGCATGATGGGATACTTCGGTAATAAAGTGGTCGAACTACATCGTGCCAGCATCGGTCATATTACCTTAGACGGGCTTGAGAAGGGCGATAGTCGCTTTTTGACGGCTGAGGAAGTCGAGAAGTTTTAGGCGAATTTATTTATAAATGTAGAATCGAATTTACAGTAGGGTGCGCCCCGCGCACCTGACATTTAAGTTAAGCTTTATAACTTGTTTTATCGGCCTTTTTGGTCTCTATTGCGCGTCCCTTAAGCTCAAGTAGCGCTTTTGCAAAAGTAACGAGCAAACCCTCCCTAAATTTAGCTGATGTGCTAAAGTCCTGATACCTCTTTACTCTACTTTTTTGAATAATGTTTTTGAACCAAATGATGATTTCCTTATCAATGGTTTATAAACTTTATTTGCTAGGATGATTACTGTGAAACTCCCTTTATTGAAACCTATCAGTTTTATTAGTGTTTTGCTGTTAGCAGCGACGGCTTGTGCGCAGCCTACCACTTCAATCGATGAAAATACTAAAATTACGCAAAGCACAGAGGCGGATAAAGTCAGTGCTGCCATTGATAGTCAACTACGTAAAGTATTAACCGACGTTGGTATTAAAGCGCAAATACTGTCTATCGAGACCTCCAACTTGCCTAATATGTATCAGGTCAATCTAGTCGGACAGCCGCCGCTACATATCACCGCTGATGGCAAATACGTCATCCAAGGCGAGCTACAAAAAAACCCAAGCCCAAAGGTGAGCAAACAAACCCCCAAGCGAGTCACTAGCGCGCAAGCGGGTGAGTACGTTAGTGCAGCGGTAAAATCATCACTACTAGACAATATGTCAGCACTGAAAAACATGAGCGCCAAGACGCCATTCTTTTATACCGCGGTACCGGGCGTGATTTGGGGCGCGACTTTAGAGGGCGTGCCGTTTTTACTATCAGATGATGCGCAATACATTACCGATGGTGAGATATCCGTTATCGAGAATGGTCAGTTCACGGGGCTTGATGAGACCTTTGAGGCGAATAAAAATAAGTCCGTTTTTGCCTCGTTAGATGAGTCACAGCTGATTACTTATCCGGCTACTACTACCGAGAGAGCGGTGATCTATGTCGCTACTGATGTCAATTGTCCGTATTGCCGAATGCTGCATAAGCAAATGGAGAGTCTCAATGCCAAAGGCGTCACCGTTAAGACTATCGGTTACCCTATCTATGAGCAGTCACCTAAGCAGATGCGCGGGATCTGGTGTCAAGCTGATGACAGCAGTCGCCGTAATGCTTTGGACAAGGCGATGCTACAAGGGCAAATGACCCCAGCGCCCGCTAGCTGTAATACTGATTATGTTACCCCCAATCGTGAAAGGGCGGCGGGACTTGCGGTGATAGCCACGCCAGCGATTTATCGTGAGGATGGCGTCTTGTATCAGGCGAGCTTTGAGAGCCCTGAATTCTTAGAGTTTTTGGGCGTAAATTAATTATTTGCTCTTAAGTGGCTTTGAATATTTGAACAGCTATAATCTAAAGCGCGCTATAAATCATCGACTTATAGCGCGCTTTTTTGTGCTAAACAGTTTTAAGACTTAGATAGCTTTATCTTTTTAAGGTAAAACCACATCGACGATTTTCCAATCAATCAAACCCTGACGTTTCATCTCAATGGTCAGTGGATAGCCTTTGACTTGACCGCTAATAGTAAAGCAGTTGATACCGCAGTAGCTCAGGGTAGGCTTATCACTATCAGCGCCTTGCGTCGCTTGTTGCTCAAGCTCGCTGGCTTGTTTTTGCATGACCAGCTGTATTTGGTTTTTGACCACCGCATTGATATCACCGCGCTGAATGATTAAGTCTTGAATGAGGTTTTTGAGATCGACTTGATTACTAGCAATAGCCCAAGCAGCGGCTAGCTCTTTGGTAGCGTTATTGGCCTGACCTTGAGTATCAATGAGGGTTTCGATATTGTCAGGGGTGATGGCCCCTTCCACCGCTTGACTGATAAAGTTATCAGCAGCCTGCTCTAAGGGCGCGCCGCCAAGCTCAGCGACCAGCGGATACTTGGTCATCGTCAGAGCAAATTTATCCGTCAGCTGCGTATAAATGCTAGGGCGTACTTGCTCGTAGTCGATGGCGGCGGCGATAGTCGCGCCATCTTTAGCATCATAAGCGTTCTTTAATTGATAAGCGCTATAGTAGGGCGAGCCTGCATAGACCACGACTGCCATAACTACGAGTAATAAAATAAAGGCCGTCAATTTTTTCATAAATAAAGCTCTCTTACACCGAGTATCAAGTAGTAATGCCCGCTTATAGGGCGCTAAATACTAGCACGACTTTAGCGCTTCATGTTATGGAAAACTAAAGAATAATCAAGCTAAGGTGGTATTAGGGCGATTATTTGAAAAATAAAACTGAGCAGATAATAATTTCATAATCGTTAAGCTTGATAAATCAGCGAGTCATCTCCATTAACAGGCCAAACTTTTATATCTTTATACCTTTATTTGATTTGGTTATAACAGTAGGTTGCTGATTTTACTGATACGATACAATACGATGTTAATTTAGCGTTTCACATGAAACACTTCCTAGGATTAATGAGTAGTAGGCGTATGATGATTAGTAGACATGACTGTGATGACGATAGGAGAGCTCATGAGTAAGCGCGATTTTTATGAAGTATTAGGGGTCAGTAAAACGGCTGATAGTAAAGAGGTAAAAAGAGCCTACCGTAAGCTGGCGATGAAATACCATCCCGATCGTAACTCTGATGATCCCGATGCGGAAGAAAAATTCAAAGAAGCGTCAATGGCTTATGAAGTGCTTAGCGACGAAGATAAGCGCTCAGCCTATGACCGTATGGGCCATGCTGCCTTTGAGAATGGTATGGGCGGCGGTGGCGGCTTCGGCGGCGGCGGGAACTTCCAAGACATCTTTGGCGATATCTTTGGTAACTTCGGTGATATCTTTGGGCAAGCACGTGGCGGCGGCAGTCGTACGCGTCGCGGCTCCGATCTTCGTTATGTCATCGAGCTGACTTTAGAAGAAGCGGTACGCGGCTGCCAAAAAGAGATCAGCTTCACCGCGCCTGCGCCTTGTGATACTTGTGATGGTAAAGGCGCCAAAGACGCCTCCGATATCGTCACTTGTCAGACTTGTCACGGACAAGGTCAAGTACGTATGCAGCAAGGCTTCTTTGCGGTGCAGCAAGCGTGTCCACAGTGCGGCGGCAGCGGTAAACAAATTAAAAATCCATGTCCTGACTGTCATGGTAATGGCGTGCAAGAGAAGTCTCGTACTCTTGAAGTCTCTATACCGGCGGGCGTCGATGATGGCGATCGCGTCCGTTTAGCGGGTGAAGGCGAAGCGGGCGGCGCTGGCGTGCAAAATGGCGACCTCTATGTCGAAGTACGCGTGAAACCGCATGAAGTCTTTACTCGTCAAGGCGCGGATCTCTATATGGATGTGCCAGTCAGCATCACCGATGCCGCTTTAGGTAAAGAAGTCGAGATTCCTACTTTAGATGGCAAAGTCAAAATCAAAGTTGCGGAAGGCACGCAAAGCGGTAAGCTATTACGGGTTCGCGGTAAAGGCGTTACGCCAGTACGTACCACCATGAAAGGCGATCTAATTTGCCGCGTCATTATCGAGACGCCAGTCAATCTAACCCGCGAACAAAAAGATCTGTTGCGTGAGTTCCAAGATACGCTAGATGGCGATAGCAAACATCAACAGTCACCGCACAAAAAGTCTTTCTTTAAAAAGATTGGCGAATTATTCGATTAGTCACTAAGTTTTTGAGCAGTTAGCTACTAGTAGGCCTAATAGTTTCACGTGAAACTGTTAGGCCTTTTTTATTGCTTAGAAGTTAGTACTTTATTAGTAGTTAGAAAAATAATTCATGCTATGATAATTGGAATAGTGAGCGCCAAACGTGCATTGCTAACCCATAAATCATAAATATAGACCATAAAGTTTTAGGATAAAAGTATGAGTAAGCCACAAGCAGAAAAGATGATAAATATCGGAGTTATCGGTGCCGGCGGACGTATGGGTCGCATGCTGATCGAGGCGGTACAATATAACCTGCAAACGACTCTCAGCGCCGCTATCGAACGTGAGGGTTCCAGTCTCATTGGTGCAGATGCCGGTGAAGTCGCGGCGATCGAGCGCTTAAATATCAAAATCGTCGACGATTTAGTCGCTGTTATTGATGATATCGATGTACTCATTGACTTTAGCTTGCCCGATGCCACTGAGCAAAATATGCAGACTTGCGCGGAGCATAAAGTCGCTATGGTCATCGGTACGACGGGCTTCAATGAGCAGCAAGAGCAAGTACTGACTGAAGCTAGCAAGCACATTCCCATCGTTTATGCGGGTAACTATTCGACGGGCGTTAATCTATCGCTCAAGCTACTGAATATGGCAGCCAAAGCTTTTGGTAACGAGGCTGATGTGGAAGTGATTGAGGCGCACCATAAGCATAAAATAGATGCGCCATCAGGTACCGCTTATATGATGGCAGAAGCCGTCGCTGAAGCACGCGGGCAGAATCTGAAAGAGGTTGCGGTATATGGCCGTGAAGGGCAAACAGGCGCACGCAAACAAGGAGAAATCGGCATTCACGCGATACGCGGCGGCGAGATTATTGGCGATCATACGGTGATGTTTATCGCTGATGGCGAAGTGGTCGAGATTACTCATAGAGCACGTGCGCGCATGACTTTTGCCGCAGGTGCGGTTCGTGCCACTACTTGGGTCATTGAGCAAAAAGCAGGGCAGTATAATATGCAGGATGTGTTGGGATTAAATGAGTAGGGCTAAGTCGTTAAGGCATTAGCTAATAAGGAGAAAGGGATGATTGCCAATAGAAGGTGTTTTACCGTCTCGTCAATGGTGCTAGTCACAATCTTTACCTTATGTTCTCCCGTCCAAGCCACCGTTTCTCAGAAAAGCTCTCAAACTTATGTCATCGATACTTATGGTGGTGATGCTCTATTGCCAGCCGTACGCCAACAGCTCAACAATAGCCGTGATGGCGGCACAGTAAGCACTTATCAGAGCAAGCTTGTGCTGCAAACGAGCGCTGCTAATTACCAAGCCGTGCAACAGCTACTTGCGCAAATAGACACTCAGCCACAGCCGGTGCTAGTTGCGGTAAGAGTAGGCAATACTAGTCATTTGCAAAGTAATATTCGCCAAGGCAAAGTGACTATTAGCAATCGCGGTATTCAAGGTGCAGGCATAATTAACCGAAGCGATAACCAGCAGCAGAGTAATAGCTTGTATCAGGTGCAAACCTTATCAGGTAGCCCTGCTAGTATTAGCACCAATACGCTGTATTCATTAACGCAAAACTATCAAGCGAGGGTTTATCAAAATAATCGCTATCCTTCTGATAATAGACCTTCAGCTCAGATTATTATTGGGCAGCAAATTTTGCTACCGACGACGCAAGGCATTGCCGTTACCCCAAGACTACTGCCTAATGGAAAAGTGGAAGTGCAATTATCACAAGTAGAAGAAAAATTAGTCACTAGCCATTCTCGCTATCATCAGAATAACGCTATCGAATCGCAAAGGTTAAATAGCACGGTTATTGTACCGCGCGGGCAATGGGTGACTATCGGACAAGTCACGCAAGAGAAGCAAGATCACAGCTCAGGCTTTGCTGGTTATAGTCGTCGCGTTACTAGCGCCAGTGCGCCTATTCAGTTATTGGTTCAGTAGCTAACCTTGTGATTCGCTTTATCAAACGCTAAAAAAAGCGCGGCGCTATTGATACAGCACCGCGCCTTACCTTAAACATCTTATGAATTGTTAATCAAGATATACGACTTCTAATGGCGGAAAGCCATTGAATTCGACAGACGAGTAAGAGTTGGTATAAGCTCCCGTAGCGAGCCAATAGATTTTATCGCCAATTACCAGCTCTTCTGGCAGCTGATAGTCGGTCTCTTCATACATGATATCAGCAGAGTCACAAGTCGGCCCTGCTAATACTACCTTACCTGACGTTGACGATGTTGCCATTTTCGGGGTATAAACGGGATATTTAATCGCTTCACCTAAGGTCTCAATCAACCCTTGGAAGAGTCCTACATCGGTATAAACCCAGCGCGTTGTCTCCTCATGCGACTTGCGAGAAATCAGCACCACATCACTAACTAATACCCCAGAGCTTGCGACTAGCGAGCGACCCGGCTCCAAGATAATCTCTGGCATATCGTCCACACCGTAATTATCGATTAAGTACTGTTTTACTGATCCAGCGTAGTCTTGTATGGTATTGATTTGATTGAGATACCGAGCAGGGAAGCCGCCGCCTAAGTTAATCATCTGTAGCTTGATATCTTGTTGCGTTAATAACTGCTCAAAGATATCTTTGACCATCACCAGCGCATCATTCCAGACGGTCACTGATTTTTGCTGACTGCCCACATGGAACGAAACCCCATAAGGCACTAAACCAAGATCTTTGGCTTGAATGAGTAAATCAACGGCCATATCAGGATGGCAACCAAACTTGCGCGATAAAGGCCATTCGGCAGTGTCTGAGCCTTCTACCAATATACGTACAAACACCTTTGAGCCAGGAGCCTGCTCAGCGATATTTTTGAGATCGGCTTCTGAGTCGGTTGCATACAGATCGATCCCTTTATCAAAAGCATATTTTACATGCTGCGCTTTTTTGATGGTATTGCCATAAGAGATACGCGATGGCGCAACGCCGCAGTCGAGCACTCGATCCAGCTCATAGATGGAGGCGCAGTCGAAGTTTGAGCCTAGGTCTGCTAATAGTTCAATCACTTCCACCGCAGGGCTGGCTTTCATTGCATAATGGATTTTTGCATCGGGAAATAAGCCAATCATTTCATTGAACTTTAGCTTGATACGATTCAGATCAACGATCAAAAAAGGCGTATCACGACCCTCAGCGGCTTCGGTAAATTTGCCCCAAGCAGCAGGGTCAAAATATTGGTCAATTTTGATCATAGTCATAGCAGTAAACCTTTATTAATACGAGGGAGAATCAATGAGAGGGAAAATCAGAAGTGGAGAGTTTACAAAAAAGCGTAAAACAAGATAACATCTCGTTTACGCTTAGAGGTTCGCTACTTAGACATTAGTGGTTTCAGGATTTCTCGTTGCCTTCTCGCTTTGTTTTTCGCGTATCTTGAGCACTTTTTTGACTTTGTCGCGCGCGCGCGTTTGTTTTAAGCGTGATAGATAATCGACAAAGATTACCCCATTGAGATGATCCATTTCGTGCTGAATACAGACGGCGAGTAACCCTTCTGCTATCTGATCAATAGCCTCTCCTTCAGCATCTAAAGCTTCGATGCGCACTTTATTGGGGCGCTCCACCTTATCATAGACATCAGGGACCGACAGACAGCCTTCTTCATAAGGCTGTTTTTCTTCGACTAGCGGCGTCACTTTAGGATTGATAAAAACCATGGGCTTATCTCTATTTTCAGATAAGTCCATCACAATTAATTGAATATGCCGATCCACTTGTGAAGCGGCAAGACCGATACCATCAGCGGCATACATAGTTTCAATCATGTCACTAATCAGCATTTTTATTTCGGCATCGACCTCTTTTACAGGGGCGGCAATAGTGCGCAGGCGCGGATCAGGGTAGCTTAAAATAGGGAGTACTGCCATAGTGGCTTACCTCAGTCATGCAAATAGAATTGGCGTTATTATAAGGTAAATGGGGGCAAAAGTAACGATTATCAACAACTTGAGGTAGATTTCATACAGATGAATTTATGCACAGTAACTGAAGCTTTCATAAAAAAAAGACCTTATATAAATAAGGTCTTTTGAAGTCAAGATTATAGATAAACTGTTAGTATAAAAGGGCGCTCATACTAAACGCGGCGTTTATTGACAATCATCTCATATAAGAAGAGTAAGATAATAGCGCCAATAACTGAAAATATCAGACCGATAAAGCCACCATCAGCATCAATACCGATTAGACCGGCAATAAAACCACCAAGCATCGCACCAACAATACCGAGTACAATAGTCATAATCCAGCCCATTGCATCGTTACCTGGCTTGATAGTGCGCGCTAATAGACCAGCTACTAAACCGACGATGATCATCCATATAAAACCCATTATTATTCTCCTAATTGATTGAATGGTTACATTGTAATCACTCTTTAGCTAGAAGAATAAGCACGAAATGTTAGTAGTGTAGGGGCTATGTGATAAAAAACGGGGATTTGCTATCATTTGAATTGAATGAGTAAAGGGCGTGTAAAAATCACAAAAAAAGCGCCACTCAAAAACCGAGGGCGCTATGTTAATTACATAAGCTAGGATTGAAACTATTAACGCTTAGTCGCTGCTAGCGCTACCAATAAACGTTGATGAATACCTTCAAAACCGCCGTTAGACATGATAATAATGGCATCACCAGCTTTGGCATGAGTACTAAGATGCTCAATGATGGCGTCGGTACTGCCAAGTACTTGCTGATTGCTCAAGTTATCATTGTGCCGCTGAGCTTGCTCGATAACGTCTTGCAGGCCCCATTCAAGGCCTATAGGCTCATACCAAAGCGTCTGATCTGCAAGCGCAGCCGAAGACGCTAAACTATCTTGATGAACTCCCATCTTCATAGTATTGCTGCGCGGCTCGATAACGGCCCAAACCTTTTGGCCTGCCATTTTCTTTTTGGCACCATCCAAAGTGGTGGTAATAGCGGTTGGATGATGAGCGAAATCATCAAAAACTAAGATACCATTAACCTCACCGATCAGCTCCATACGGCGTTTGATACCGGCAAAATCAGATAACGCGGCGCAAGCGCTAGCGACATCGACGCCGACATCATAAGCCGCTGCGATAGCTACTAGCGCATTATTGACATTATGCATGCCATTCATTGACCAATCGACTGTGGTTGTATCAGCACTATTGGTTGTAATACCAGTTGCATTTTTAGCACTTTTATCACCTTTAAAGCTCACCTCAAATTGGCTACCATCGGCGCTGATAAGTCGGGCTTGCCATTCGCTATCAGCTGTCTCGTTCTGAGCTTGCGCCTCATCTTTGTCTGAATGACCTGTAATAGAGGTGCGCCAAACCGGTGTCCAGACGCCTTTGGCTAGAGTGTCTTCTAAGCTTGCCGTATTAGCAGGCATGATAATTTGTCCGCTGCTCGGAATCATACGAAGCATATGATGAAACTGCGTCTGAATCGCGCCTAGATCAGCAAAAATATCTGCATGATCGAACTCCAAATTATTTAAAATAGCAGTACGCGGGCGATAATGTACAAACTTTGAGCGCTTATCAAAAAAGGCGGAATCGTATTCGTCTGCTTCAATGACAAAGTAGCCCAAATTCGATGCGCTTGTTGTCTCAACATCAGTAGCGGATTCAGTGCTGGTAGAGTCAGCGCCCAAGTAGCTACTGTGAGCGAAGACTTGTTGTAGACGCTCATCGGTCGTGTCGACTAACGGCACGCCGCCAATCAAAAACCCGGTATCAATCCCAGCATATTGCAATATCCAAGCGAGCATAGTCGTCGTAGTTGTCTTACCATGAGTGCCTGCCACTGCTATCACATGACGCGATTGTAGTACTTGCTCTGACAAAAACTGCGGCCCTGAGGTATAGCGCAGCCCTTGATTGAGCATGTATTCAACGACCTCCATACCGCGCTTCATCGCATTACCAACCACCACTAAGTCAGGCGCAGGCTGCAGGTGCTCGATATGATAGCCTTCCATAATCGTCACGCCAGCCTCTTGTAGCTGAGTGGACATCGGCGGATAGACATTGGCATCTGAGCCAGTTACTTCATGCCCAAGCTCGCGGGCCAATAAGGCTAATGAGCCCATAAAAGTGCCACAAATACCAAGAATATGAATATGCATAGACGTTTCGCACCGAATGATATAAAAGAAAAGAAGGGTAAATCGTGATATTTAGGGCATTATTGTAAAGTAAAGCCTGAGGGATAACCAATAAAATGCGCAAAAAAACGCCTAGTCTGTAGGCGTTTTTTATCTGGAGTTTACCGGGTGCCATTACGCTCCAAAAATAAATATAAAAACTTATTTTATTGGCGCGATAACGTGTAGTCATCGTCAGCGATTTTATTATCATCTAACAATAACAAATGATTGTTTTGAATAAGATAGCTCTCAATACGCTGATCATCGTAAACGATCGTAATCGTATCGCCATCTTGACGATAAATACCGTTTTTGATTAAAGAGGCGGTCGGCTCTTCTGGATTATCATAAATACTAGTTTTTACCACGGAGCTATCAGGAAATAAGTTCAGCAACACTTCTGTACTGTTACAAAAAGAACAGGGAAAAACCCCTTTGTAATCACCAATAAGAATAGCCTGCATCTGACTGCTGCTCGCTGGCTGAGTATCCAAAGACGAGCGATCTTTAGGTGATTTTCTATCCGGCTTTGCAGCGTTAATGAGCGACTCACCGTCTTCACTATTGTCGGTATCGCTATCTGAAGCACTGTCTGTGGTTTTCTGCTCTACAGCAATAGAATCGCTCTGCGTACTTGCGATCATCATTTTTTTATCAGTGCTAGGAGTAGAGGAGTGGCTGTCACAGCCCATAAGTAAAGCGCAAAAAGATAAAGGTAATAATATTTTCAAAGTCGAGCGAGGACCACAATGAGCAGTCGTTGTGAGAAGTTTAGAGGGGGAGTAAATCATGAGCATACCAACAGCAAACAGATAAGGGTTAAGTGAAAGCTGATAACTAAGATCAGCTCTACTCACAAAAGCTAGTATTAAATGTCATTCAAAATGACGAGAGCGACCAAATGTTATTGCAGTCTTCTAACTATTCGCAGGCGTATTCGCAAGATGCAATGCCATACTTTGTATATCTTTTAGAGACAGACGGTCACTTATTCACAATCAGTGGAAAATATTATCATAAGATAACAAACTGGAATGACGCGAATGTGTGGTTTTTGTTATAAAAGAAGGAGATTTGTGTTTTAGAGTTTACGTCTCAGATGGAGGCTACTGATATAGAGGTTATCAATATATAGGAAGAAATTGGGCTGTCATATTGCAGCGGTACTGATAGCAGCTATGTTCTTGCATGCAAGGTTCTCGAGCGCAAGATGTTAATCAGTATCAGCACATGAATGATAATCAATAGACTAAAAAATAGTAAGGACTGCTCAGGGATACTCAGTCCTAAAAAAGTCCAATCGACTGTGGCACATTCACCAGAACCAGAAAACACTTCGTTTAGTACTTGCTGCATCGGTAGCGTATCTAACCAATAATCTAGGCCAGGGCCACAAGAGGGAACCTGATCGGCTGGCAGGTGCTGTAGCCAGACATGACGCCCTGCGACACCAGTCGCCCAGCCGATACCGATTAAACTACCTAACCATAACCCTAGCTTGATAAGTTTTGATTTTGGGTTAAAAATAGCCGCTATGAGAGCAAAGCCGCCCATCACCATCAGACCGATACGCTGAAAGATGCATAAGGGACATGGAGAGAGTCCCATATATTGCTGTAAAAAAAACAAGGCATAGCCCATGCCGATAGCGCTCATCACTACCAAAAACACTTGCATACTGCGATAAGAGGGTAGGCTTTGCATCAAATAGGTACTCTTAAAATAGGGGCTAAATAGCTGATTTTGGACGGTTATGGACAAATGACTCGTTCAATAATGTGGTATAGACTTAACGATACTGCTTAATAAAGTCCATAAAGTCTTCGGTTTCGCTCGCTTCGATATCGCTTTGTTGCAATAGCGACTTCTCAGCTAATACTTCATATTTAGCCTGAATATTAGGGCTTAAAGTATGCTGGAGAATGGCATCGCGATGCTGCTGAGCCAACGTAAAGCCTAACTGCCACATACTGCCTAAGCGCATGCTATCGGCATTGACTTGCGCGGAGATGGTTGATTCTGAATGGCTCGCTTTACCTTGCATTAAGGCCACAGCCACGCGGTAATCGTTACCGCCGTGATGAGCATCCAGTAGCGCGGCTAGCGGCTGCATACTAGATAAATGTGCCAACATCCAGCTTTGGAGCGATTGCTCTTCGCCATTATTGAGAATATGCAGATTATCCGAGCGGCCTTCATTGACCACGCGTTCCAGGTTGACGGCCAGCTCTTCTTCTTCTGCCGGCATCAAATCTGGTGATTCATTAAGTAAACAGTACAGCGCCATAACCTCTAAGAAGCAAGCGCTTGACAGACGAATACCCACATCGCTATAAGGATCTAAGTCAATGGCACGGAACTCGACATAAGCGATACCGCGACGTTCCAGCGCTTCTGTCGGCGTTTCACCGCGCGCTGCGATTTGTTTGGGGCGAATAGGGCTATAGTATTCGTTCTCTATTTGTAGGATATGATCATTGATCTGAATAGGGTGACCCGCCTCGTCATTTAGACCAAGTGCCTTAAAGCTATCATGCGGCGTTTGAATTGCGCGGCGTAGCCCTGCGACATACTCAGGCAGATTATTATAGCGGATATCCAGATGCTCTTGGACGCTGTTGGTGTAGCCAAGCTTACCCATACGTAGGCTAGTGGCGGTCGGTCTATAATAAGTCGACTCGTTCATCAGCTCCAAGTCATGCTCGCGGCCTGAAATAAAGCAAGGACAGACGCTAGGACTAGCGCCTAGTAAATATAGAACTAGGCTCGTTAAGCGCTTAAAGTTACGAATCAGGCCTAAGTACTTCTCGTTTTTGAACTCTGTAAGTGTTTGCGTCTGCGCGTCTGCGAGCTGCTTTTGCCACTGTATAAATAAACCATCGCCAAAGGATAGGTTATAATGCAGCCCGGCAATCGTCTGCATACGGCGACCATAACGAATACCTAGGCCGCTACGATATAAGGTTTTGAGCTTGCCGGTGTTGGAGCTACCATAATCAGCTAGTGGAATATCGGCATCATCAGCAGAGAGCATACAAGGCATAGATAGCGGCCACATCAGCTCACCCTCTGGCAAGGCCTGATAGACTAAGACATGCAGTTGACGCAGCATCGCCAAAGTATCTTTTGGCGTCGCTCTTGGGTCAGTGATAAGCTCAAGTAGACTCTCAGAGTAGTCCGTAGTGATGAACGGATGAGTCAGTTTTGAACCTAGCTTCAAAGGGTGCGGCGTTTGCGCCAAAAACCCATCCGCTCTAACGCGCAGGCCTTCTTTTTCGATACCGCGCAGCATACCCATCAATAATTGGCTATCAAACCAACTTGGTATTTCAAAATCAACAAAGCTACTTGCAAAATTACTCATAATAGTCATCTATTGTTATTCATTATGGTAGAGCAACCATCTATTAAGATTTGCTCAAATAGGGTTTCTCAAATAAAACCTGCTCAAACCTGCGCCAATTTGGCATCGCCGGCGCTATAAATAAAGCGGTCAGTTTAACTCAAAGTCAGTTTAGCCCAAAGATAATGCAAAAACCACGCACAATTACAATTTCAGTAACCTTCAGCGGTTAAACAAATCATTTGGTTAAGCCAAAAAAGCACCTATAAAAAAATAGATGCTTTAATAAAAGAGCGTTTAATAAGAGGGCGTTGATAAAACAAGCATTATTTAGATAGAAAACGAAGAGCCGCAGCCACAAGAAGTGGTCGCGTTAGGGTTATCTACTACAAAGCGCGCGCCTTCTAGCCCTTCGGTATAGTCAACGGTAGAGCCTTGTAAGTACTGATAACTGAGCGAGTCAATCACCAAAGTGACATCACCATTGTCAAAATTGGCATCGTCTTCATTCATATCGCTGTCAAATCTAAAGCCGTAAGAGAAACCAGAGCAGCCGCCGCCCGTCACATAAACGCGCAGCATAAGCTCCTTATCGCCTTCTTCTTCGCGTAGACGGCGTACTTTTTGTGCCGCGCTATCGGTCAGGCTTAGGACAGTAGGATCAATTGGCTGACTAGCGCTTGGATCATATTGGGTAGTAGTTTGGGTCATAATCACCTCATTAGCGAATGCTTAACTGCTTGATGTCAGTAGTGTTTTGGCAGTATACCATAATTGGGGCTAGGCTTAACTTATCAAGAGTGATAAGCGCGTTTAGTAAAATAGATGGACTGTATTGAAATAGCCTTATTAGCCTCAATAAATTACTTAAAAATGAAACAGTTATTTATAAATAGTTGTTTAATCGTTTGCCTATCAGCCGGTCGTTTGAAATAATAGCCGCCAATTATGGCTGACTTTAGCCTGTTTTTCTATAAATTTTCATCATTACCCCTGATTGCTATTGACCTGCTAGCTACTGACTTAATAAGTTATAGCGTTAATAAGTGTAGTGGTCACTATAACCCTTTTGAGATAAAACCCCCTATGATCGAATTTAAAGACGTTAGTGTTCGCCGTGATGGTCGTGTGTTGTTTTCGTACACTAGTTTTCAATTGCACCCCAATCACAAAATTGGCTTGACGGGTAATAATGGTACCGGTAAATCAACGCTCTTTGCCTTACTGTTGACGCAAATGGGTACTGGCGATACTGAAGTAACGCTCGATAAAGGCGAGGTAAGTATTCCTGATAGCTGGCAGGTCGCGCACATGGCGCAGGAGGTTGGGGCAAGTAGTCAAACGGCTATTGATTATGTGCTGAGCGGCGATGAGCAGTGGTATCAGCTTAACGAAGCTTTGAGTGATTTGAGTCATGTCAGCGATGAACAGATTGGCGTCTTGCACCAGCAGTTCGATGAGATAGATGGTTATCGTACACCTACTAAAGCGGCGCAAATTATGGCAGGTCTTGGTTTTAAAGCCAGCCAACATGAGCAGCCAGTAGAAGGTTTTTCGGGAGGGTGGCGCATGCGTTTAAACCTCGCCAAAACTTTGATGAGCCGTGCCGATTTGATGCTGCTCGATGAGCCGACTAACCACTTGGACTTAGATGCTATTTTATGGCTTGAGACTTGGATCAATCAATTCATGGGTCTAGTCATCGTCATCTCGCATGATCAGACATTCTTGGATGCGACAGTGGATCATATCCTGCATGTCGAGCAACAAAAAATCACTATGTACACCGGTAATTATCAGCAGTTTATTCGCACGCGTCATGAGCGCATGGCGCAGCAGCAGCAAGCTTATGAAAAGCAGCAAGCCACCCGTGCACACTTAGATGACTTTATCCGTCGTTTCCGCGCCAAAGCCAGTAAGGCTAAGCAAGCACAAAGCCGTATCAAGCAGCTCGAACGCATGGCTGAGCTGTCTCCGATGATGGCGGATAATCCTTTCTCATTTAAGTTTTATGAGCCGGCGCACATGAGTACGCCTCTAATTGAGATGACCAAAGCCGATATTGGTTATAGCCAGACACCGCTATTGCATAATGCCAATGTGCAAGTAACCCCAGATACGCGTTTAGGTCTACTCGGCATGAATGGCGCGGGCAAGTCGACGTTGATTAAAGCATTAGTTGGTGAATTAGAAGTACTCTCAGGCACTTACCAAGTCTCTGACACCCTCAAGCTTGGCTACTTTAATCAGCATCAAATGGACGCACTAGATGCAACCGCGACACCGATGCAGATGCTAAGACGCCTCGCAGGCAAGACCTCTGATGCATTATTGCGCTCGTTTTTGGGCAGCTTTGACTTTCGCGGCGAGCGTATCGATACGCCAAGCGAGCTCTTCTCTGGCGGTGAGCGTGCGCGTTTGACCCTCGCATTGATCGTCTGGCAGCGCCCTAACGTACTAGTACTCGATGAGCCGACTAACCATTTGGACTTACAAATGCGTCAAGCTTTGACTCTAGCCCTGCAAGGGTTTCAGGGGGCGGTCGTGCTAGTTTCGCATGATCGTGAGCTGATTGCTAACGTTTGCGATGAGCTCTATCTCGTCCATGACGGCCGGATCGATGAGTTCGCAGGCGATATCAGCGATTACGGTAAGTGGCTAGCGGAAAAGCGCAAACAAGAGAACGCGCAAGACAAAAACAGTAATAAACAAGCCAAAAATAAAAAAGCACAAAAAACCTTTGTTTCACGTGAAACAGATAGTGCTATAAAGGCTACAGACGCTAAGCACGCCGAATTAACACAAACTGCGGCAGCGACATCTAAGACAGATACCCAAACGGCAAAAAAGCCCGCTAGTACTTTGAGTAAAGAAGAGCAGCGCAAATTAGCGGCTGAGCAGCGCAAACTCACTGCGCCTATACGCCGAGAGATCGAGAACACCGAAAAGGCGTTGGCGAAGCTAGATGAGCAGCTAGCAAGTTTAGAGACTGAGCTTGCTGATACTGAGCTTTATGAAGCGCATCGTAAAGCGGATTTGATAGCGCTACTCGATGAGCAAACCTCGCTACAGCAGCAACATAATGATAAAGAGGAGCGTTTATTAGTAGCGATGACGAGCTTAGAAGAGATGGAAGCGGATTTTAGTTAAGACATCTACTTAAGAGATTATGACCAAGCATAAAAAAGGAGAGCTAAAGTAAAGCTCTCCTTTTTTTACATTATTAGGCTTTTAAGAATTGAAACATTAGCGCGACGTTTTACTGTCTACGATACTTGCCATCACCGTAAGATAACACCTTCATAGTGGTCGTACAAAGTTGGCAGTTTATCTTACCAGCAGCGCCTTTAGATAAATCTAAGATACGGCCCGGTGTAAAAGGACCTCTATCAGTGATTTTAACGATCACACGCTGCTTTGTCTTTTTGTTAGTCACTTCGACTTTAGTGCCGAACGGTAAGGTTTTATGAGCGGCGGTCATAGCATTCATATTGAAAATACTGCCACTAGCGGTACGCTTACCGTGAAATTTACTACCATAATAGCTAGTATTACCAGCAAAAACGGTAGTACTTAATGCCAACGACAACATAATAACTAAAGACTTGATTAAATAAGACATTCAACACCTATATGTAATTTATAAAATAGACAGATTTTCTTGCCTATATTATTTTCACTCCCTACGAGTGTAAACATTGCAGGTATTCTACAAGATAGAGCTTGCTATATCCTTACAGAGGTGTAAAAAATAAGCTAATTCAAATTACAGTTACATTGTAAACTATTGATTAATAAGCAAAGTTATTATCGTAAAGCTTTCTATACAATGTAATTAATAAACTTAAATCCACAGTATAAATCTATACTATGGCTTTTGATAGCAAAGTACCAAAGAGGCCGTAGCCACAGACTAAAATTGAAATCACAAAAAAAAGTATTATTATAGAAACAGATGATTCTAATTTTATAGATTTTAATAAAAACGCTTTAAACAAAATTATAAGGAAAAACAATGGCTGAAAAAAACTACTATGATATTTTAGGGGTAAAAAAAGACGCTACCGATAGCGATATCAAGAAAAAATATCGTAAATTAGTTCGTCAATATCACCCTGATGTCAGTGACGATCCAGACGCGGATAATAAGATTGCCGAAATCAATAACGCTTATGAGACGCTAAGAGACAAGGATAAACGTAGCGAGTATGACGCTATGTTAGATAATCCTTTTGCAGCTCAAGGTGGCGCTAGAGGTTTCGGCGGGTTTGGAGGCCAATCAGCTGGTGGCGCGCAAGGCGGCTTTCGCTGGGAAGATATCAAAGATCAGTTCGGTGAAGGTGAAGCCTTCGGTGGTGGCGGTTTTCGCTTCGATGATATCTTCTCCGCTTTTGGGCGCGGTGCTCGCGGCTCAGCGGGTCAATCGGCTGGCGGGCAAAGCGGGTTTGATCAGTTCGGTGGCGGTTTTAGTCAAGATAGCAAAGGCCAAGATCAGCACGCAGAGATCAATGTTGATCTAGCATCCGTCTATAGCGGCGACGATTATAGTATTAAACTCAATGTGCCCGTCCGTCAAGCCAATGGTAGCGTGAGCTATGATAATAAGACGCTGAAGATCAAAATCCCAAAAGGTATCACGGACGGCAAGCAAATTCGCTTAGCGGGGCAAGGCGCTGCAGGTATAGGCGGCGGCAAAAACGGTGATTTATTCCTCAAAGTAACCATCACACATGCAGATAATATTCGCTTAGAGGGCGCTAACGTGTATCAAACGGTCAATATCACCCCGTGGGAAGCGGCACTAGGCGAAAAAATCAATGTCACTACTCCTGCAGGTACTTTGGGCGTTACTATTCCAAGTAACAGCAAGTCAGGAAGTAATTTGCGTTTGAAGGGCAAAGGGATTCCGGCTAAGCAAGCTGGCGATTTGTACTTAACGTTAAATATCGTCAATCCAGAAGTCACCACTGACGAAGCTAAGCAAGCTTATGAGCAGCTAAAACAAGCCTTTGCTAATACTAGTATCAATCGCTAGTCAGAAGGATTGCTACAAGTGAGCTAAAGTTAGACAGATGATTAGAGATAGAGCATAAACGAGGATGATAATGATGAAACACTCGCCTGAATTAACCGATTTAGTTATGAGTTTTGATGAATTAGTGTCTGCTTGTGGTCAAGAGCCGCAGTGGGTTATCGCTTTGATAGAAGAAAATATTATTGAGTATGATGTGCCAGAGAGCCAGCAATTTACGGGCTATCAGCTGACGACCGTTCGCCGCGCCTCACGCCTCAGTCGTGATTTTGAAGCGAGCGTACCGGCTATTGGCTTGATACTTGAGCTGTTAGATGAGGTAGAGCAATTGCGCCAGTTTAAACGCCAGTTGGAGATGACGACGCCTGTGATTGAGGTTAAGGTAGATAGCTTAAAGTAGGCTATTAAAAGTTTAAAATTGACTTGCGCATGAATGTTAACGCATAAAAATACCCCATAAGTTGTGTTCAACTTATGGGGAGCGGTTCACCTAGTGCCCTTTTTTATCTCTAAGTTATACTTTAACTTTCACTAAATTTTAGCCTTTAACGAGCATATTTTGGATCAGCGGCGGCGGTGAATAGTATATCTGTTGAAGAGTTCAGAGCTGTCTCTGCAGAGTCTTGAATCACGCCAATAATAAAGCCAACGGCCACCACTTGCATAGCAATGTCGTTGGGGATACTAAATAGACTAGCCGCTAATGGAATAAGTAGTAATGAGCCGCCAGGCACACCCGATGCCCCGCCAGCACTGACTGTTGCCACTAAGCTTAGCAGTAAAGCGGATGCAAAGCTGACCTCAATACCCAAAGTGTGCGCCGCCGCTAAGGTTAGTACATTAATGGTAATCGCCGCGCCCGCCATATTAATAGTTGCACCAAGCGGAATAGTGACCGAATATGTATCTTCGTGGAGACCTAGTTTGTGAGCAAGATTCATATTAACCGGGATATTAGCCGCTGATGAGCGGGTAAAAAAGGCAGTAATACCAGACTCACGCAGGCAAGTAAAGACAAGCGGATAAGGGTTTTTACCCGTTTTGACTAGTACAATTAGAGGGTTGGCGACTAGAGCAATGAACAGCATACAGCCAACCAATACCATCAAGATATTGGCATAGCCTTTTAGTGCCTCAAAGCCTGTTTCAGCGACAGTGTTGGCGACAAGACCTAAGATACCAAAAGGCGCGAGGGCAATGACCCATTTGACCACTTGTGAGATCGCATCAGCAAAGTCGCTGACGACAGCGCGCGTCGTATCGCCCGCTTGACGCAGCGCAAAACCGATAATAATCGCCCAAGCCAAGATACCGATATAGTTGGCATTGGCCACGGCATTGACAGGATTGGCGACTAGGCTCATTAGCAGGTTAGTCAGGACTTCTTTTAGATTGGCAGGCGGCACTTGCTCGATATCGGCATTGACTAAGACCATCTCGATCGGGAACAAGAAGCTGGCACCGACGGCAGTCAAGGCTGCCAAAAAAGTGCCAAAAATATACATGATAAGGACGGGTTTGACGTAGACCTCATCACCACTGCGCTGTTTACTAATAGCAGCTAACACCAGTACAAACACGAGTATAGGTGCTACTGCTTTGAGCGCCCCGACAAATAAAGTTCCTAATATGCCTAAAGCGATACCCGCACTAGGGGCCAGCCAGCCAATCAGTACACCCAGTACCAAACCGACAATAATGAGCGGCACTAACCCTATCCGTTGATACATGGCGATTAATGAACGCATGACAACTCCCTCAATATCAGCAAAAATTTAAAATAATCGAAGGATAGTAGCACTTTTTAGAGTATTCGCCTACTTTTGTATCAGCAGCTCTAAATAAAATCAAGACGCTAGTGATCGCTATATGCTACTGGTTATAAGGGATGGTCAAACTTTGAAGTGGGTAAGCTCATAATTAAGCTGTTGGTAGTGTTTATATTTCTGACGGCCTTGGGCGACGCTATCATCATCGGGTAGGATAATCTCTAGCAGGCGACTAGGCAGCGCGTTGCTCGTTGATGGAATGTAATCATTGAGGGGTAGGGGAGTCGTATTGATAACGATACCGCTAAAGTCTGGCGGCAGCTGCGATGCTAATAGTACAGGCGCTGTAGAGTCAGCAGTAGTACTAGCTGTGGTTTCACTATCAGCAGTGCTTAGCCGCTGATGCGGAATAAAACTTGCCGCATCATTGACCCATAACGCTTCATCAAGCTCGCTAAGCAAAAGCTCATTATCAGCTAGAATAACAAGTGACTGCGTACTCTTATTCAAAGCGGTTTGGGTCAGCTGACAAATAAAGCCCAAGAAATCTTGGGCTTTACTCGCGCTTAAGACATAAAAACTAACGTTTAGTTTTGACATTTTTTGTACTTAAGCCTTATTAAATGTCCAATCATACAGCACTGTTTAAGCCATATCGACGCTGTTTTTAAGATACTGCATAAATAGGGGTACTGGGCGACCGGTAGCGGCTTTTTCTTTACCAGAGTTCCAAGCGGTACCAGCAATGTCTAAATGTGCCCACGCTTGGCCTTCTTCCACGAAGCGCGATAAGAAGCAAGCAGCAGTAACCGCGCCTGCCCCTTTACCACCGATATTTTGCATGTCGGCAATAGGTGAGTCAAGCAATGACTGGTATTCATCATCTAGCGGCATGTGCCAAATCAGATCGCCAGATTGAGCGCTAGCATTCTCAAGCTCGAACAATACGTCTTCATCATTACTAAACACCGCTGAGCGTACATGACCCAAAGCGACGACACAAGCGCCGGTCAAAGTAGCAACATCGATGACCGCTTTTGGATTATAGCGTTGGATATAGCATAGGGTATCGGCTAGCACTAAGCGGCCTTCGGCGTCAGTATTCAGGATCTCAACTGATTTACCATTCATAGCTTTTACGATATCGCCTGGACGCGTGGCTTCGCCTGATGGCATGTTTTCCGCACAAGCAAGAGCGCCAACGACGTTGATAGGTAGACGCGCTTCGCACAGCGCCTGAATAGTACCTAGTACCGACGCTGAACCGCCCATATCGAACTTCATCTCATCCATCGCCGCGCCGGGCTTAATGGAGATACCGCCTGAGTCAAAGGTGACGCCTTTACCGACTAAGACAATAGGCGCATCACTGTTAGCGCTTTTTTTAGCATTGGCTTTTAAAGGTAGCTTATCAGCAATCGCTTTTAGGCCAGCTTTTGCAGTGGTGCTAGCGTTATCGTTATGACTGGCTGTATGGTTGGCGGTGAATTTTGACTTACCTTGATACTCCATAATGACTAGCTTGCCCTCGCGAGCTGAGCCTCTAGAGACGGCTAAGAAGCACTCCATACCGAGCACTGACATCTCTTCTTCACCTAATACGGTGACTTTTAAGATATCAGAATACTTTTTACCAAGCTCCTGCGCTTGCTCTGCCATATAAGCAGGGAAGCAGATATTGCCTGGCTCATTTGCGACATCGCGAGTTAAGCTTTGACCGACAAACACCGACTGCGCAAAGTCTAAAGCGGACTTTAAGCTATCATCAGCGAGCAAATAGATATCGGTTAATACTGGCGTGGTTTGCTCTGATTTATATTTATCAAAACGATAAGTTGCGGCTAACAGATTAAGCGTAAATTGGCTAAATTCGTTTTCTTGTAGGGCATCGCCGAGCGCGATGGTAATGGAGGTGACACGTTTTTGCGTCGATTGATAAATGGTCTTAGCAACTTTTTGTAGAACGCTGTGGCTGAGTTTGTCGAGTCTGCCGACGCCCACTAATAGCAGCTGTAGTGGATTGGCTTTAGTCGTTTTTTTATCACCGGCTAAAGCATAATCAGCAACCGTTTCACAGGCTTTACCACTGAAATGCGAGACTGTAATCAACTGCTCAATGCGCTCTTGATACTCTTTTAATGAGTCGCTTGCCAATATATTTTTATTGTTATCAACTAAGACGACTAAGCAGCTCGAATCTTTATCTTTGGCTTCTTTTTTTAGCATTTTTTGGGTATGCGTTTTTGGCAGTTGTGCGGTTAGCTTAATATTCATAGAGTCGTGTCCTTATTAGAATTATAGAAACTGAAGTTATGGGATTAGAATTATGAGTGAATAGGGCAAGTCGATCAGAAAACCCAAAGATCTACTTGAGCTTGTATTATAGTTTAGCATATAGAGGGGACGCTAACTGTTTCGTAAGCGTTAGGGACTGTTGTTCGCTGTCTATAGCTATTGACCTTTACTATGGCTTTATCAGTTAATGATTTAAACTAATCAATAGTATCCGTCGATAGCAAAGTAGCAAAGCTGTCTTGCAAGGCTGCCATAGCATTATTATGCACCACTGCTGCCTTAATCGTTTCTCCATTGACATCAGGTAAGTCGCGAGTGGCACAGGCATCATGAAAGACGAAATTCTCGAAGCCTAAGTCAAAAGCAGCTCTGACGCTGGAGCTGACGCACATGTGACTCATAAAGCCCACAAAGACGAGCTGTTTTTTGCCAGTGGCTTTGAGTAGCTCACCGAGGTTGGTATTATAAAAAGCATTGGGATGTTTTTTGCTAATAAGCTTTTCATCATCGAGAGGTTTTAGCTCATCGACGATAGCGACTTTATTAGATAGTGGGTCAAAGATCGGGCCATTGTCTTCACCATGATGGGCGATATGAAAGAGCGGAATATCTTGCTGGCGCGCTTTATCGAGCAGTAATTTAGCTTTCTTAGTCGCCGCGGCTCCCAGCTCACCTAAAGGCATAGCGCCGTTGACATATTCATTCTGAAAATCGATAAAAACGATAGCACAGTTAGACCAGTCAAGGCTGCTAAACTTACCGCCGCCAAGCTCTAATAGGGTAGCAGGACTTAGATTTTGAGTAGACATTGTATTCTCCATCAGTGAGTTTTTGAAATTGTATTTTGAGTTTTTTAAATGATTGGCTATCCGCCTTTTGCTTTAATATAAAGTAATAGTAAACAGTAGCTAGGCTATGTGATTAATTGCTAATAAGTGCTTAGATTCTAACAAGTAATCGCGGCGTTATTTAGGGTGTGATACCAATGACAAACACTCAGTGGTAAATAAAACACAAAATATGACAGCTAAATGAGAGCAGCGATAGAGCTTTGATAAACGAGTTGCCAAATTGTTAAGCATTAACTGACAGACTCTTTATAAAGGATTGTGAAAGCGCCAACACAACAAAACTGAGAGGAGTTTTACACACTTTTCACCGTCATTTTTGATAAAAACATGCTAGCATTAGCAGTTACGTTTGACGCTTATACTCGCTTTGCCCCATTTATAAAAAAGCCAAAAAATCGCTTATGAGTTTGCACGATAGGGATAGATAAAAACGTCCCTTCGCAAACGCTAACCCTTATTTAAGAGTCCTTATTGTGATATTACGCCGCTACATGACCCGTCAGGTTGCCTCAACTACCGCTTTGGTATTGGGGTTTTTAGTGGTGATGATGCTCGGTGGTCGTTTAATACGCTATTTCGGGATTGCCGCCGAAGGCAACCTAGACATCAGCTTATTATTTACCATTATTGGCTATAATTTGCCTTACTTTTTAGAGCTTATTTTACCTTTAGCGTTTTTTATTGGTTTGATGCTCGTTTTTGGCAGGCTTTATGTCGATCAAGAAATGGCGGTTATCAATGCAAGCGGCGTCTCTCGGGGAAAGCTAGCGCGGCTCATAACGCCACTGATTTTGGTGTTGTTTGTAGGTGAAGCGGCGTTGTCTATAGTCGGTAAACCTTGGGGAGTGCGCTCTTCAGAGACGATTTGGCAGCAGCAGGCTTTGACTAGTGCTTTTGATCTGATCCGCCCTAAGGAGTTTATTAGTAGCGGTAATTATCATCTGTATGTGGGAAGTCTGAGCGATGATAAAACGCAGCTGCAGGATGTCGTGCTGATCCAAACACAGCCTAAGAAACAATCGACTAGGCTAGATAATAGCGCTGCTCAGAGCATGTTAACTCAGTCAACTGACGAGAATGAGCTAGTCGAGCGCTTGCCTGTTGAAGATTTACCAAAAGAGCTTATTGATAGCGCTAATCGGGATGCGAGTAAAGACACTATTACCTTGGCTCGTCGCGCTGAGCAAGTAGAGAACGGTGCAGGCGGCGTCACCCAATTAGATCTATTCCAAGGTCGGCGTTATGAAGTCGGCGCTGGGAGCTTAAAATATAATCAGATCGGCTTTGATCGCTACCGCATTACTTTGACAGAGTCCAAAGAAGAGATAGTGACCGAAGACAATATCGAAACGCAAGCGATCGTACCGCTATGGCAAGCGGCAACGGGGAGTATGGCGGTAAGTAATAGTGATGCGAGGCTCGCCGCTCAAGGGGAGCTTGGTTACCGCTTTGCACTACCTTGGTTGATGATTATCGCGCCTATGCTCGCCGTACCGCTAGCGCAAGTGCGTCCACGGCAAGGGCGCTGGCTACGGTTATTTCCGGCTATCTTATTATTTGTGAGTTGTGCGCTCGGTATCATTTCTTTGAAAAACGCCGTTGCTAAAGGTAGTGTCAGCGTTTGGTCTTATGCTTGGTTGATAGTAGGGTTTATGGTGTTAGCACTTTATATGAATTGGGGTAGCCGCATCCAGCATCGATTGCGCTTTCGGTTGAGCGAGGAAAAGCACGATGATTTAGGCCCTCTAAATGACTCAAATACAGGACCATTATAATGCGCTCCTCACTGTTTGCAGCAAAAAATAAAGGTTTGCCATTAGCAAAGCCGCCCAGTCAGCTAAAAGTACTAAGCCGTTACGTCAAGCTTAACGCCTTGCTAGCGATTATCGCGGCGGTAATTGGGCTATGGGCGCTACAAGTGCTATTTTCTTACTTGTCTGAGCTTGATTCGCTCAGTGATAGCTATACGATGGGCGAGGCGCTCAAATATATCTTTTATCGCTCGCCTTACTTCTTGGAGCAGTTCGTTCCGACCGGAGCGTTGCTTGGCGCTGTGGTGGGGCTCGGGCTACTGGCTAATAACAGCGAGCTGGTGGTCATGCGCGCCTCAGGCGTCAGCGTCTATCGTATCGTGGGTTGGGTGCTACAGCCTGCTTTGTTATTCGTCATTTTAGCGCTGTTTATTAACCAGTTTATATTACCCACTAGTAACCAGTTGGCTGATGAGATCAATGATGATGACAGTAGCGCTTTAGTTACCTCAGTGCGCGGCTACTGGACCATGCAGCCAAGCTTCGACACAGCAAAAGGTTCAGACGAGCAGACAACGCTACAAGAAAATGGCAGTGATATCCTCTACATTGACTATGCGGATGTACAAGGCAATATCGGTGAGGTCAAGCGTTGGCATTTGGATGAGAATGGCAACCTACAAACCGCTATCCGTGCTGAGGGTGGTCAGTATACAGGACGTCAGCTGATTGGGCGCACGAGCGATAATAAAGACGAGCAGTATCGCTATGACTGGCAACTCAATAACATCACGCGGCTGACGATCAATCAAGGCTTTCAAAGCAGTCAACAGCTCGCTACTACGGATACCTTAAGCTTACCTTTTGCGCCTGAGTCGGTGTATCTACTGACCCGTGATGCCGAAGATTTGTCCTTGACTCAGCTATACCAGCATCGTCAATTTATGCAGCAACAAGGTAAACGCTCATTGACTCACGAGCTGGCGTTTTGGCAAAAACTACTATCACCGCTGTCGATATTATCGCTCGTGATCGTTGCGTGCTCTTTTGTTTTTGGCTCGCTACGCACGCACAGTTTAGGCCTGCGTATCGTTGTTGCTTTGCTGTTCGGGCTACTATTTAGCTATATTCAAGACTTAGTTGGGTTTGTATCGTTGGCCACAGGATTTTCGCCATTTTTGATGGTGCTATTGCCGGTTATTGCTAGTGCAGTGCTCGGTGGCTATTTACTTAAACGACAAATGTAGCCGGCTAGGTGATTGATTGAAAATTAAAAATCCCGCTAAGACTAAGTCGTTTTAGCGGGATTTTGCTGAGCGCTGTTTATTTCTGCTAAGCGTAAAAACTACTCTTTAACCGCCATAGTAATCGTATAAGTCTTACCTTGCTTGACCTTATCGCTATTGCCGAACACCTCGGTGAACGAGCGCTTCATAAATTGACGTAAGCCATTGATGGTCACCACATAGAACCTACCGCCCTGCCGCATTCGCGCATAGGCATCGAGGAAATACAGATAATGCTGCTCTTTACCGACCTTAGCGGGCAAGTTCGACATCACTAGGCTAAAATCCTTGTCTTTGGCGACTTGATTAAAGCCGTTCGACAAGTGTACATCGACATTGCTCAGGCCGTTTTTTTCACAATTGCGCCGCGCATATTCCACTGCCATAAAGTCCTTATCAATCAGCGTATGCTGACCATTTGGACACTCGCGCGCCGCAGTCATCCCGAGCACGCCGTAGCCACAGCCTAGATCTATCGAGTCATCATCGGTTTGAAAATCGACATAATCGAGTAGCATTAGGCTACCATCATCGAGCTTTTGCGGCGAAAATATACCCCAAGTCGTGGCAAAATCAAAAGGCTGTCCTAGCACGTCATCCGTAAAATGTATATCTTCACGCCAGTGTTTGGCTTTTTCTAATAACTCTGCAGGGGGCTGATGGCTCATAATATTCTCAATGTAGGCTAATAAAAAAGGGCAGTGCGCTATGAGTAACTTACTCATGATAGAACGCGCACGGTATGATGAGTATTGTAACGGCAACGACGGCAAATTTCAGCGCCGATTGTACAGCACGTGCTTTATTTTTGATTAGTATGGGACTTGAACGGCTCAGAGAACTGCAAGATCAAAAAGCTCACGACCGACAAAATAATCGCAATCTCATAACGACTATACGCCACTGAAATACCGATAGCGCCCGTGTTCCATAATCCTGCCGCCGTCGCTGTACCTTTGACACTACCGCTACTTTTAAAAATAGCGCCACCACCGATAAACCCCATACCGGTAATAATGCCATACATGATACGCGCCTCGGCATCGCCTTCTGAATAGATGTCGCGGCCAACTAGCATGAAGGCACAGGAAGCCACGGTGACTAAGGGAAAGGTGCGCAGGCCTGCACCACTATCTTTCATCTCCCGATTGAGCGCAATCGGTAAGGATAAAATAAAAGCGATGCCTAATTGAAAGAAATGATATCCCATCAACTCCAAGTCGATATCGAATCCAAACACAGCTCACCTCCCATCCCTAAGCACCACACTATCCAGATCTTATTATAAAGTGTAGCGGTAAAGTTGTCTGTTTTCAGTTAAAGATGGTTAGCAGTTATGCGGGGAGAGGTCGCACCTTTTGCTTGTACTTTGTTTAAGAGTGCTTTTTGTACGGATTTTACCTAGTGTTTAATAGTGATTATTTATAAAGCTTTTGTAGGTAGTTGCTACTTCTCATATGCCAAATCAAAGTTAATACAAGATGAAATAAGTGAAAATTTGTTGATTATTATCTACTGAGTGATATAATTTCTTAAATTTATCCGATAGAGTATTAGCTATGATGTGGTTTCTAATATTATTAGCAATAATTGGCGCTATTTTATACGTCTTTTTAGACGCTTATAACTCCTTGCAACGTAGAGCACAAGAGATTCGAGAAAGTTTATCAAATATCTCTGTCACTATGTCAAAAAAAGTAGGCCTTATAAACCAGCTTGTAGATGTGGTCAAAAATTATCAAGATAGTGAGAATTTAGTTCATTTATCAGCCGTTAAGGAAACTGGCGTTAGTGCCGTTCAGTCTACGCTTAGAGATACTAGCATGGTAATGACAACCGTCCAGAGTATGGCAGATCGTTATCCTAATCTTAAAGCTGATCAACAGTATCATAGACTAATCGATAATATTGAAGGTCTTGAAGATGAGCTAGCGCAATATCGTAAAAGCTATAATAGTAAAGTTAGGGGTTACAATACTTCTAGAGCGTCTATTCCTACCATCTTTGTCGCTAATGCGTTAGGGTTTACCAATGCTCCTTACCTAGATATGTCTATGGATAACGAGGGAGCAATTTTGAATGAGTTCAAAACAGATGATGGCGAGCGTCTAAACGCTTTATTAAATACAGCAAAGAACAATATTGTAGACAGCTCAAGGTCTATTGCCCAATCCTCAAGAGGTGCGATAGATAAAGCTAAAAACTCTCAGAAGAAATCACTAACTGACGATTTGGACGTGGTAGAAACATATTTTTATATGTTGCCAGAATCAACACCAAAAGGTCCAGTAACTCATCAAGAAATAGAGTCACTGGCGGCGGACAATGATTGGTGTAAAAATGTGAGAATAAATCAAACTACGACTGAAGAATGGCTTACTTATAATGAGTGGTTAACAAAAGACTTGACCACAACAGATGAGGTTGAGAATGAAGTAATCATTGAGCCAGATGTAGTGGATGAAACTATTACAGAGAATAAGGTAATAGAGTCTGAGGAAACAAAAACCACAGTTGATGTTGGAACTACTGAAAAGGCAAGTTGATTGACCCTTATCTCGTTAAATACTTTAAAAATCATTGGTTGAGTAGGGTGGGTTAGCGACAGCGTGACCCGCCAAATCTAGAGTTAATATAATCCATAAAGGCGGGTTACGTCTTGACTGTACTTTCTTTGAAAGCTTGACAACACCAGCCCGCAATACGATTTACCCTTTCAAATGCTTCTTCAAAAAATGATCAAATATAAACGGGCCAAAGGGTAAGAACGAACCAAGGACCCCAGCAGGCAATGCCCAAAGCGGCATTCTTATTTTGCTAGCAGCAAACAGCAGCATCAAGATATAAGCGATAAATAATACGCCATGCGCCATTCCGATATATTTCACTGCTTCAGGAATGCCTAGCATATATTTTAGTGGCATGGCGATGCACAGCAGTAATAAAAAAGAAGTCCCTTCTAAATAACCTATAAGGGTTAATTTTTTAAGGACAGAGTTTTGACCCTTTGTTAGCACAGGTAGGGTCGATGATTGCGCTTGTAACACTTTATATTCCTTTTACGATTATCAATAAATAATTACACGACAGATTAGGTTGGCTTAGTAAGATGTTATCTGCATCTTATATAGAAAATCCCCTTTAAAGGATTTTCTCTTGCGAGTCTAACGAAGCAGTGCTTCGTTTTAACGGCTCTCAACCCCTCGGATGATGTTCCGCATGCAACTTCTGCAATCTCGCCGTTGCCACATGGGTATATATTTGCGTAGTCGATAAATCACTATGACCTAGCAATAGCTGTACGCTACGAAGGTCCGCGCCATGATTAAGCAAATGAGTGGCAAAGGCGTGGCGTAGGGTATGCGGAGAGAGTTCTTTCTCAATACTGGCGACTTTGGCGTATTTTTTGAGTAAATACCAAAAGTTCTGCCGCGTCATATAGCCTCCTTGCGCCGTCAAAAACACCGCTTGGCAATTGCCTGATTTGAGATGCGCGATGAGCTCGCCGCGACCATGACTGAGATAATCTTCCAAGGCATCTGCCGCGTATTCTCCTAACGGTACTAAACGCGTTTTATTACCTTTACCCGTGATTTGTAGCCAGCCGGCGTTGAGATTGACTTGTTCGAGTGCTAGGTTGATCAGCTCACTGACGCGTAGACCACACGCATAGAGCACCTCTAGCATGGCTTTATCGCGCAGACCGAGCGCGGTGCTGCTATCGGGCGCCGCAAGCAGATTATCGACATCGCCCTCGCTTAGGTCTTTAGGTAGAGGACGACCCAGCTTAGGTGATTTAATCCGCTCGCAAGGATTATCTTCACGCAGATTACTGGCGATCATCCACAAGTAGAACTGGCGCAGGCTTGAGAGCATACGCGCTTGCGTGCGCGGGGTTTTGCCCTCAGCGGTAAGCTGTGATAAGCAGTGTAGTACCTCATCGCTTTGCCACTGGGTCAGCGCTTTATGATGAGTCAGCTCACAGCTTCGCAAATCGCGCACATAAGCGTTGCGCGTGCGCGTTGCCAGACCGCGCGCGAGCATGGCTTGACGAAACTCCGTCAGATAAGCCGGCTCGTCATCGACGGCGAGCGCTTTGGGCTGACGTTGTTGGACGGCGCGGTCGCGGCTCATAATCGGGTACTCGATGATGAAATACTAAACACTTTGCAAACACCATAGCGAAGTAATCTCGCTACTCCTCGCGGCATATAACGGATCGGTTTTATCTTGACTACGGCCATGCTTCGGCTGAGTATCGAGGCGATATTTTACCGTCAGTCCTGCCTCTTCAATCCAAGCTAATAACGCTTCACGACTACGCAGCTGCAAGTGTTCAGCCAAATCTGACAGAATCAGCCAAACCTCTCCTTGCTGGGCTAAGTGCGATTTCACGCCCTGCAAAAACCCTTTTAGCATCGCGCTATTAGCGTCATAGACCGAATACTCTAATGGTGAGGTCGGTTTAGCTGGTAGCCAAGGCGGATTGCAGACGATTAGATTGGCTAGCGGTGCGTCGGTCGGAAACAGGTCGGCTTGTTGTAATTGTACATTAGCTAACTCTTGACGCTCAAAGTTGTCCTGAGCACAAGTGAGCGCACGCGGGTTTAAATCCGTCGCTATAATTTGTTTTATGCCGCGCTGCGCTAAGATAATCGCTAGCAAGCCGGTGCCGGTACCGATATCGTAGGCAACATCATGAACGGTAGGTAACGGCGCATCTAGCAAGAGCTGCACATACTCATGACGAGTCGGCGCAAACACCCCGTAGTGCGGATAAATGGCTACGCCGAGTTCTTTAATCGGTACGCCTTTTTCGCGCCAGCCTGCCGCCCCTAATGCCCCTTGCAAATCACGAAACGACAGCACACACGACTCATCTTCTTTATCTAAAGCTCCAAACGCAGCTATACATGCTTTGTTAACTTCCGGCGCACGGCGTAATGAACTGACATAATCGATATCTAGCTCTAATAATAAGCGGCTTAGGATGCGCGCGCGTTGGGCGGTGGTTTGACGCTGCTGATGAAAGAGGTTAGGTAGGTTTTTAGAGCCTGATTCAGTTGAATTATTGGCTTTATTCGCAGCCTTTTTTAATTTGCGTTTGGCAGAGTTTTTCTCAGTACGCTCGACGCGCCGAGTCACGGCTTGCAGCAATTGCCGGGCGTTATGGAAGTCACCGCGATAGAGCATTGAAGTACCGGCGCAGGCTAAGCGGTAAGCCTCATCGGCAGTGGTTTTGTCATCGACAATGACTATGCGCGCAGGCGCTGGATGATCGCTAGCAGATAGCCAACGAGCAAGGTGTGAGGTGTCGTTCTCGTGCCACTCTACATATTCTTTCTCGGTTAGCAACACATGATTTACCTTCTGCTAATGAATAATGTTTTTAAACGTTCTCAGTTTTGCGCGTTTGATAGGGCTTATGACTACGACTTATCTTAACTAAGCGCTCTAAGCGCTTTTTTTCTTTACTAAATAGCGATATAGCGTCGCGCTAGTTGGTGCATCGTTGTCGCTATCGATAGTGATTTCATCAGGATCCACCTCTAAATTAATGTGTTCGGCTAAGGTTTCTTGGCCCAAAAACTCATGGCCCAAATGACGACAGAAATTAGGGATATCGCGCGTGGTAGCCGGGTCGGTTGCGAGTATTTCGATGACATCACCACTATCGGCTTTACGTATCGTCCGGTGCAGCATCATGACCGGCTCAGGGCATATCAGTCCTTGAGTGTCGAGATGATGATTGATTGGCGTGGGTGTAGTAGAAGTCGTCATAGTATTTTTTGGTAATAAAAGTTTGAGGATAATTTGAGCGATCTATTTTATAAAAGGTTTTGAAGCGTTTTTAAAGTCAAAATTAGCTTTGTTCAAGCGCGTCGTCTTCTTTTTCGGCTTGTAAGAAATCAAAAAAGCGCTTAAAGCTGACTTTAAACAAAAACGCGACCCCAAGCCAAGAGGCCAGTCCTAACCAAGCAGTATCCGCAAATAACAGCCCGCTGAGCAAGATAATGGTTGAAACACCGATAGTCATAATGACCATTGACGATTGACTAAGGCGATAGCGATAGATAATAAACGCATTATAAAGCGTAATCGGAATCGTCAAAGCCACTAAAATAAACGGCAAATTGTAAAACAAGCGATACAAGAGCTGATTATCATGAAAGACTTCAATGCTAGCAATAGTGCCAAAGACCACAAAAGCGACTAGCGCCGCGTAAATCATATAAATGGCGATTTTATTGGCTTGCTGTGCGCCTTTTATACGGGCGATGGCTAGCGGCGGTATGCCATAGGTATTGGCTTGTTTTTGCTCAATGCTCATAAGATCAGTTACTTATTCGTCAAGGTAAAAGGACGTTTGTTAATCAGGTTTAATGCTATCGATAGCCATTGCGCTGCTAGGATCCGCAAAATAAGTCGAGAGCAAAATACAGGCTGAGATGTCATCGATAGCGTCGCGCTCATTGTCGATCCAGCCATTCTCCCATGCTATAGCGCGTGCTTCTACCGACGTTAGCCGCTCATCGCACATACTCACGACGACGGGCATGTGTTGTTCCATCAATCTGTGCGCCAAGCGGCGAGCGAACTTATGAGCGCGGCGAGAGAGCATCGAGCGACTGCCATCCATATTCAGCGGCAGACCAACGATAACTTGGGTGACGCCCCAAGTCTTAACAATACCTAGTAAATTATCCCAATCCGGCTGACCGTTATTCATGGCTAAGATATCGAAGGCGCGCGCAGTTTCGGTAATACTATTACCTAGTGCCATGCCCATCTTTTTTACGCCGTAATCTAAGCTCAAAATCAAATGTTCTTTTGGTTGCACATCTAAGGCTGCAAGCGAGCTGCTGATATCAGCGTCGGCACCCTCTACGCGCAAAGATTCGTTTTCGATAACTGACATACGATCTACCCTAATAAACTAGCTACTTTAATAAGAACGTTTTTCTATAGTGAATGGTCATGATTAAACGTTTTCAAGTATTTTTAAAGTAATTAAGCATGACCGATATCACTACTTAAATAATCAAAGTTTACCCCAAGTTTGTCAGCTGCCAACTGCCAACGCTCATCGAATGGCGCGTCAAATAAGATAGTAAGATCGGCAGGGCAGACTAGCCAGTCGCCGCTATTGAGCTCATCTTCTAATTGTTTTTTGCCCCAGCTGGCATGACCTAAACACAGCTGATAATGACCAACACCTTGACCGACAGCGATACGCTTGAGCACATCTTGGCTCGTGGTAATACAGACATTTTCTGATATGGCAAAGGACGACGCCCATTCTGGCTGACCGGTATGCAACACAAAGCCAACCTCAGGATACATAGGTCCGCCCTCAAGCGCTAAGTCTTCCATCACTTGTGGATCGGTGACTTCGATGTTTAAGTCTTCTAGAAGCTTGCCTACATTGGCTTTTTCTAGCGGACGATTAACCATCAGTCCGAGCGCTCCGTGCTTATCATGGCGACAGATATAGATCAGCGCCTGCTCAAACCTCGGGTCTGGCAGCTCAGGGGCCGCAATCAAAAAGTGGTGAGTCAAATTTGCAGTAGACATAAATACAAGGACAACGTAAAAGGGTAGACACTACTATATGGCGATGTTAACGCGAAAATCAATAAGGGTTTTGAGGCAAACGCTAGCCGACATCAAAGCCGCTACTTAACGTCAGTCAGCAAGCTACGCGCATGATCGCGCGTGACCTCAGTGATCGTCACGCCGCCTGACATTCTCGCCAACTCATCGACTTGTGCGCTACCAGTCAAGATGACAAGCTCGCTTTGGGTTTGCTCATTATGATGCTTTTGCACCAAGATATGCTGGTGTGCTTGCGCCGCCACTTGCGCCTGGTGAGTAATGGCAAGTAGCTGCTGAGTCTGCCCAAGGCTACGTAGTAACTCGCCGACCACTTGCGCGGTACCGCCGCTGATACCGACATCGACCTCATCGAAGACTAGCATCGGTTTGGCGGCATTGTTATCGCTACTGGTCGCTTGCAGCACTTGCATTACTAGTGCCATCCGCGACAGCTCACCACCAGAGGCAATCTTATGTAGCGGCTGCATCGGCATACCGACGTTAGCGCTAAACAGTAGCTCAATATCGTAGCAGCCCTGCGCGTTGTAAGCGGATTCGGCTGGCTTTTTTGTAAATACAAATTCGCAGCGGGCATTAGGCAGCGCTAAGGGCTGCAGCTGCGTGACCAATTGCGCGCAGATAGCAGGCGCGGCTTTTACGCGCGCTTTTTGCAGATTTTTAGCACTAGTAAGATATTCTTGCCAAGCTTCTGCAATTTGCGCGGCTAAGGCGTCGCTTGTCGGCTCATTTTCTAACTGCTCTAATTGCTGTTGCCAGTCATTAGCTTCATCGATTAAGTCACTGGCAGGCAAGCTGTGCTTACGAGACAAGCGATGACCGAGGCTGATTAAACTATCCAAAGTCTGCAAGCGCTCAGGATCAGGCAACTGCTGTTCAGCATAATCTGAGAGCAGGGCGGTGACTTCCGTAATCTGCTGCTGCGCTAAATGCAGCTGCTCGGAGGCTTGCTCAAAGGTTTGACTGACGCCAAGCTGATTGTCGCACAGCTTAATCGCTTGACCAAGCAAGGTCATGACATCAGGCTCATCACTATCGTTATCGAGCAGATGTAGACCGTGACTGGCCTCTGTCATCAGCGCTTCGATGTTTGATAGCTCTTCGTGCTCGGCTTCGATCTCGCTATAGTCAACGGCTAGTAGGGGCGCGATATCGGCTAATTGGCTTTGCAGCAGCTGGATGCGATCTTGACGCTGGGCGGCGCGGCTAGCGATCTCATCAGCGCGGCGCTTGAGCTGCTGATAGTGCTGATAGCTGGTAGCCGTTTGTTCGGCGAGTGGCTTCGTTTGCGCCATCTCATCGAGCCACTGCACCACAAACTGGGGTTTTAAGAGTGCTTGCTGGGCGTGCTGGCTATGGATATTTACTAGCAATACGCCTAAGCTTTTGAGTTCTGCTAAGCTCACAGGCGCGCCATTGAGCCAAGCTTTTGAGCGACCACTATTACTCAGCTGGCGGCGAATGAGTACTTCAGGCTCATCTAACTCACGCTCGTTATCCGCGAACCAGTCGCTAACGAGACTGTTATGAGTCACATCGAACTGCGCGTAGATATCCGCGTGCGGTGCTCCATGACGCACCATAGCGCTATCAGCGCGCTCGCCTATACACAAGGATAGCGCATCAAGCAGCAAGGATTTGCCCGCGCCAGTCTCACCAGTGATGACATTGAAGCCTTCGGCAACGCTCAGTTCATGCTCAGCGATTAGCGCAAACTGGTACAAGGTTAATGATAACAGCATCAAAGCCTCTCATGGCAGACAATAAAAAAGAGCGTAGCTCACGGATAATGCCTCTTCATCGGTGAATATCAATGCATAAATACCATATATATTCTTAGCGACAAAAAGTATTATTATAGGGGAATATAAGCCGATATCAGCAAATAGATACAATTTTGTGCTCACTGGTGTCTATAACCAGTCCCACTTCTTAATAAGTCTAATCACTAATAAGCCACTATAATAATTTTTGCTTATTTTACAATACTCTAGCGACGACTACCGACCTTTTTATACTTAAAGTCGATATTAAGACAGTGTCTGTTCAGTCGCAAGTCTGTACTCTACAAAGGACAAGGGCTTTAATAAATTAACGAGATTTCATCGCTGCTTTAACAAACTTTATAGAAATAATGTGGTAGCATAATCTCATCAAAATACAAACGTACACTTTATTAATACTCATACCACACTATAGCTATTAAGCCATGAAAACGGCAAGACTGAGTACTTCAGTGCATTGTCATTTACCCTTGCTACTTAAAGTTGTCACTTGGGACTGCTTTTTGGTAATGTTGCTAGGCCTTGTTCGTTGCCTTAGCGACCAGGTAAAAGCAGGCGGTAGTTATCGTTAGTCTATTCATATTTTGATGAAGCACTTATTTTTTAGTTTAGCAATAATTATTTGATAAGGAAGCCCCTATGTCAGCGGCAAAGTTTACCAATGTAACCGTCAATGCTCAGGCCACAATATCCTATGATGGGCGCTGTTCTAGTCACACTATCATGTTCGAGAGTGGTCAACATAAGACCTTAGGGGTTATCCTACCCTGCGACAGCAGCGTCGAGCAGTATCACTTTAGTACTAATACCTCTGAGCGTATCGAAATCATCAGCGGCGAATGTGAAGTCAAAATCAATGGCGATGAAGACTTTAGCTACTACCGCGCCGGCCAATCTTTTGTGGTAGAAGGCAATAGCAGCTTTAACTTGCGTACCGAAGAGATCGTGCAATACGTCTGTCATTTAGAAGGGTAAGGTTTTCATAGTTGTTTAGGGTCATTGATAAGGTGACAAGGTTTAGAATGATGTTTAAAGAACCTTGTTCAGTGACTTGCTCTTAGTATATAAAAATTAGTATATCAAAAAGAAGACATATAAAATCAGTAAGGTTTTATCTGTCTTTTTTTAATTTTGGCTGTTAGCGAAGGGAATGGTACTAAGCGCTTGAGAGCCAAACTCATTTATCCCTGATATTATTCAATAGGTTTGATTATGGCAAAACCCAACTATTTTTATGGCATTCATGCTATCGACGCTTTACTCGAGCATCGTCCGCTTGATGCGCTTAGTCTATTCGTGCAGCAGGGCCGTGAAAGCGACAGCCATGTTGCCGCTATTATGGCAAGCGCGCAAGATAATGGCATCAGCATTCAGCCGACCCAAAAAGATAAACTCACGCAATTGTGTGGTAGCCCTCAGCATCAGGGCGTCGTCTTGCATGCAAGACCTTTGGCGTTTGCTGATGAAGCATTGTTAGATAAAGTAATAGCGCAGGAGAACTGCTTATTATTGGTGCTCGATCAGATTACCGATGCTCATAACTTTGGTGCTTGCTTGCGTACTGCGGTAGCAATGGGCGTTGATGCGGTGGTTTGTCCTAAGCATCATGCCGCAAGCCTAACCCCAACCGTAGCTAAGGTCTCTGTTGGCGCCGCTGAGATGATGCCGATTATCAGCGTCACTAACTTGGCGCGTATGCTTGCTCAGATTAAGAGCGCCGGTGTTTTCGTGTTTGGCACAGCGCTAGATGAAACGGCTAAACCGATACATGAAGCTGATATGACCGGCAAGACAGCGCTAATTATGGGCTCTGAAGGGGAAGGGATGCGTAGGCTGACGCTTGAGAGCTGTGATGAGCTGGTCTATATCCCAATGTCAGGCAACGCGTATGGCAATTTGCAAAGCCTAAATGTCAGCGTGGCGACTGGTATGGCGCTATACGAGATCAATCGGCAGCGCACTACTTAAGCTGCTGGGCAAGAGCGAGATAGGCCTGGTGTAGCGGGGCAAGCTGCAAATGTAGGGCGGCTAAATCATCATTATTGACGACGACATCATCAGCATGACTGTTGCGCTCTTCGCGGCTGAGCTGATTGGCCATAATCGCCTTAATCTTTGGTACGCTTTGCGCGTCTCTTAGGCTTGCGCGCTCGAGCTGTGTACTCTCGCTAGCATCAACGACTAATATGCGCTGACATAGATTAGCCAGCCCCGCTTCAGCGGCTTCTATCAGTAGCGGCGCTGATAGGATAATATACTCAGAAGTACTAGCGGCTAGCTGCTCTTTTGCCGCCTCCCTTATCGCTGGGTGAGTGATCGCCTCAAGCTCAATGAGCGCTTCAGGATGAGTAAAGACATGCGTTCGCACTGCTGCGCGGTCCATTTCACCTTGTCCGTTAATAGCCCAATCGCCAAATTTCTTTTGAATCTTACGCAGGGTGTTGCTACCTTTAGCGACCACCTCGTGAGCGATGACATCTGCATCGATGATATCTATGCCTTTTTCTGCGAACCAATCGCTAGTTGCAGATTTACCACTACCTATACCGCCGGTTAAACCGACGACTAGTTTATTGTTTTTATACTTCTTCATAGCCTGCGGGCGAGCAGCAGAGCCATGAGTATAAGGTTGCGAAAAGGAGCGGTCATTGATAGTCATAAGAGTAACTTACTTTAGCGAATAGAATAGAAAAGAGCGGACATCATCGAGGATAATATCCGAGCAATAGCACGATTAGAGTATAATCTTAACGGTTATAACAGGTAAGGATGTAGATATTGCTTTACTGTATTGTAGCCTAGCGCACGCTATTAGGCGTAAATGCCTAAATACCAATTAACAATGTCTGCTCCGTATAACAAAGCGATAATGCCAGCAATAGCGATATAAGGTCCAAAAGCAAACGGCTTACTTTCGCCCTGTTGTTTCATTAAGATAATACCAACGATAGAACCCAATAAAGAAGATAATAGAATAATCAAAGGCAGCATCATTGGCCCAAGCCAAGCGCCAAGTACCGCTAGCAGCTTAAAGTCGCCTTGACCCATCCCATGCTTTTTAGTAATGAGATAAAAGACTTTGACTACTATCCATAGCGATAAAAACCCAAGCAATAAGCCCCAAATCGATTGCGTAGGACTTACAAACCAGCCCTGCGAATTTACCGCTAACCCCAATCCAGCTAAGGGAAAGGTCAACCTATCGGGCAGCAGCTGGGTATCGAAGTCTATCCCTGTCAGCGCAATCAGCGTCCAAACCAATATCAGCGCGGATAGGCCAATAGCCGTTACCCCAAAATGATAAATCACTAATGCTGATAATAGGGCGGTTACTAGCTCAATCAACGGGTAACGCACGCCAATGCTGGCTTTGCACTCAGAGCAGCGACCGCGCAGCGCCAGCCAGCTGACTAGCGGAATGTTTTCATACCACTTGATTTTATGAGCGCAGTGCGGACAGCGCGACGCAGGACGACTGAGGGTAATAGGCGTATCGTTCGCCACTGCTTGAGCCAACACCGCCGAATGCTCAGGCGTAATATCTGACTGCTGCGACATAAACTCACTGCACTCTTGTCGCCAAGAATAAAACATCATCAGCGGCATACGATGAATAACGACATTCAAAAAACTGCCTACACATAAGCCTAATAGCCCAAACACTATGAGCGCAGCGCTCATATTATTCTGTAATAATTCTAGCAATTGCATTAACACTGGCCTTTAAGAGGTTGCTGTTGCGTGACGGTTTTTAACCTACCACAGAACCCATCTGGAAAATCGGTAAATACATAGCAATGACGAGGCCACCTACTAATACGCCGAGCACAGCCATAATCAGCGGTTCCATCAGACTCGTTAAGCCATCGACGGCGTTATCCACCTCACTCTCGTAATGATTGGCCACTTTATCGAGCATCTCCTCCAAGCTTCCAGATTCCTCACCAATACCGACCATCTGAATCGCCATACTAGGGAATAAGTTGGTTGAGCGCATCGAAAACTGCAGCTGCTGACCGGTTGACACGTCGTTTTTGATTTGCTGAGTGGCATTGTAGTACACCACGTTATTAGTCGCACCAGCGGTTGAGTCTAAAGCATCGATTAGCGGTACACCGGCGGCGAAAGTCGTCGATAGGGTACGAGAGAAACGAGCGATAATAGCTTGATAGGCGATGTTGCCAAAGATAGGCAGTTTTAGGGTCAAACGATCTAAAAAATCGCGGAATTTTTTCGATCTTTTTTTCGCTTCAGAAAATCCAACAATAGCGGCACCAATCAGGACAATCAATATAAACCACCAAGACTGCATCCATTCGGACATACTGACTACCATTTGGGTAAAGGCAGGAAGTTCTGCGCCAAAAGAGCTAAATAGATCTGAGAATACTGGCACCACTTTGATCAGCAAAATCATTGTCACAATCACAGCCACTACAATAACCGCTATCGGATATTTCATGGCCTTTTTGATTTTTGATTTGAGTATCTCACTTTTTTCTTTATAAGTGGCGACGCGCTCAAGCATGGTTTCAAGCGCCCCTGATTGCTCGCCAGATTCTACGAGTGAGCAAAACAGATCATCGAAGTAGCGAGGATGTTTACGCAAGGCGGCAGCAAAAGTGCCACCAGCTTCGATATCAGCTTTAATCGATAACACCAAGTCTTTCATACTCGGGTTATCCAGTGAATCGGCGACAATCTCAAACGACTGTGTTAAAGGAATACCGGCCTTAATCATCGTCGCCAGCTGCCGCGAAAAGATAGCGATATCGATAGGTTTGATGGCTTTTTTAAAAGTAAATAAAGCTTTTGGCTTTTTCTTGATGCCTTTGACCACGATGCCTTGCTTGCGTAAAGTCGCCTTTGCCAGCTCCAAGCTACGACTCGTAGTTTCGCCTTTGACCTTTTGTCCACGGCGATTGACCCCGTCATAGACGAAATCTAGCAGCATATCCGTTTTGGCTTTTGCCATCTGTCTCTCCTAAAAAACCATCTGACTGGGGCAGTCTAAGTAATACAAGTTGGCTATCGACGTTGTATTCGCTTAAATAGCTATCAACCTTGGCAACTGTTAAGTTTTACGCCTAATAAATTTACCGCTATAAATTTTTGCAAGCTATCGTTATCGTTAAGGCATAAAGTTAGCACGACCAAACCCTATTTTATAATAAAATGACCATTATAGTGAGCATTCATTTTATTTTGATATCGAGCTAAAAGATACGCTCAGTCTTCGACTACTAACAGACGCGTTTTTATTCAGAAGTAACGCGCAGCATTTCTTGAATAGTGGTTGTGCCCTGTAGCACTTTCATAATACCGGAGCGCCGCAAGTCACGAAACCCGCTTCTAAGCGCGGCATCTTTGATATCGATAGCGTTGCCATCTTCCATAATGATACGCGAGATTTCCTGATTCACTTTCATCACTTCATAGATACCGACGCGTCCTTTGTAGCCCTCGCGGCACTCATTACAGCCGACCGCCTCATAAATAAGATGGTTTGGGTTGTCCAAATCGTTATCGGTAAAGCCAATCTCAAGCAAACTCTGACGCGGAATGTCGATAGGCTTTTTGCAGCTTTGACACAAGCGCCGCGCGAGTCGCTGTGCGATGACTAAGTTGACTGAGGTGGCGATGTTGAATGAAGCCACTCCCATGTTTTTTAGGCGCGTTAAGGTCTCGGGGGCGGAGTTGGTATGCAAAGTGGATAATACTAAGTGACCGGTTTGTGCCGCTTTGATAGCGATCTCAGCGGTCTCTAAGTCTCGAATCTCACCAACCATAACGATGTCAGGATCTTGACGCAAAAATGACTTTAGGGCGTTGGCAAAAGTAAGGCCAACCTTTTGATTGACGTTGACCTGATTGATCCCTTCAAGGTTAATCTCGACTGGATCTTCAGCGGTTGAGATGTTGGTCTCACCCGTATTGAGGATATTAATACCGGTATACAGCGATACCGTTTTACCTGACCCCGTTGGACCGGTAATCAGAATCATGCCTTGCGGTTTATTTAGCGCCTCTAAGAACATCTGCTTCTGATCCGGCTCATAACCTAGCGCCTCGATACCCATCATCGCCGAGGAAGGATCTAAAATACGTAGCACAATCTTCTCGCCAAACAGTGTCGGCAATGAGTTCACCCGAAAATCGATGGCTTTGTTTTTAGAGATTTTCAGCTTGATACGGCCATCTTGTGGCACTCTTCGCTCAGAGATGTCCATTTGTGACATAACCTTTAGGCGAGCAGCGATTTTACTAGCAAGTTGCACCGGCGGATTTGCCATTTTTTGCATCACCCCGTCGACCCGAAAGCGCACTCTATAGCTTTTTTCATAAGGCTCAAAATGTAGATCGGATGCGCCCATACGGATGGCATCGACTAACATTTTATTGATGAATTTAACCACCGGCGCTTCATCGACGCTAGTATTGAGCTGAGTCTCACTATCCGCTTCCTCACCGCTATCTTCAAAATCGATATTGAGATCGCTATCTGCAAAGCCGCTAAAGCTCTGCATAGTATCGGCATAGGTTCTGTCAATGCGTTGTTTGAGTTTATCTTCCTCCACGATCACGGTGGCGACTGATAGGCGAGAGTTGAAGGCTATAGCGTCAATAGCGTCGATGCGGGTAGGATCGCTTAGCGCGACAAACAGCTGCTGTCCCCGTTTAAAGATAGGTAAGGCGTTGAACTTACGCACGATATTCTCATCGACCAAATCTTGTGGCACGATGCCTTCTTCTAAGGCATTAAGATCAAATAAAGGGTCACCAAACGACTTTGACAGCAAATTAGCAAGCTCATAAGCATTAGCCATTTTATGCTCTACTAAATAAGGCACGAGCCCTACTTGCTGCTGCTGCGCTTCTGTTTGCGCCGTTTGCATATTCGCTTCGCTAACCACACCTTCACTGATTAGTTGTTGCGCAAGACTACCAAACTTGCTGACAGTGGTAGACATAACCCCTCCTTGATGCGGCAGCTGCCAAAAATGACAACCAATATAAGTTATTTTGGGTATTGTTTATTTGATGGCATGTATTTAATAGCACTGTTTCATCTAATAGCACTGAATACCGAATCTCTATGAGCATACTTAAAGTTTTGGATGCATTACCAATCATTAACCCGTCCTAATTATAGGCAAAAATTCTATAAAAAACAGAACTGTTTAAGACGCTAGAGAATATAAAACTGCTTTTACAATGACCTCATCCTTATAGATAAACCTATTTGAATCATTTATAGGCTCAGTTTTCTATAAATGGTGTAGCCGTATTGGACGTTAGAACAGCTGATGACAGCCTTGTACCCGAAGTTAGCTGCTACTATAGCACTCGCCAATTATTTGTTATACTGGCGCGCATAATAGCCATATTGGCAATGATAGATGACACAAGGTAGACAGGTTATGCAGGCTTGGGTAATTGGCAATTGGAAACAAAATCCGGCAACGGTCAAAGACGTAAATACGTTACTAGATAATTTGTTAGCGGCGTCGCAAGACAAAGATACCAATCACCAGTCCTGCCAGCTTATGGTGGCGCCAAGCTGTGTGCATCTTGCTGCCGTCAGCGCGCGCTTGCAAAACTTCTCCATTCAAGTGAGCGCGCAGAATATCAGTGCTCATAGTGCTACCGTAGGCGCTTATACGGGTGATTGCTCAGCGCAGCAAATCGCGGATGCTGGTGCTAACTGGACACTTTTGGGTCATTCAGAGCGTCGTCAATATCATCATGAGTCTAATGATAGCTTATTAGCCAAGCTGAACTGCGCTTTTGCCCAAGGCCTTGGAGTCGTGCTCTGCATCGGTGAAACTCAAGAAGAGTATGACGCTAAGCAAACCATTAACGTACTCGATGAGCAGTTAATGGTTCTCAAAAGCTTGCTACAAACCGGCGCTGTCCAGCCGCAACAATTAGCCGAGCGTTTGATTATCGCTTATGAACCCGTTTGGGCGATTGGCACTGGCAAAGTGCCTACGGTGGACGAGGTCAGCGCTACGCATCAGCATATCAAACAACAAATCGCTAGTTTCGCGCCAGAGTTACCAAAGATTACTGTGCTATATGGCGGTAGTGTCAATGCTGATAACGCTGATAGTTTTGCGGCAAGCGCTATGATAGACGGCGCATTAGTAGGCGGCGCTTCATTAAAGGCTGACAGTTTTTTGGCGGTTGCCGATGCTTTTACCCGCGCTAAAGGTTAAACGCTGAAAGCTCAAAATTAAAAACATCGAAAATCGGCGATATACTGGCGAGTGTAGTTTGGCTTGGATCAAAACGTCTTGTCAGTTATTGAAAGTGGGTTTAACACCGGCCTTGTAATCGTGTACAATGCGCCTTATTTACAGTCTTTGTTTTATCGCCTTCGTAATTTTATCAGTCGTCATTATGCGGCAGAAGAGGACACCATGTTTACTTTTATACTAGCCCTGCATATTATCGTGGCTATTGCCATGATTGGCTTGATCTTGATACAGCATGGCAAAGGGGCTGATGCTGGAGCTTCTTTCGGTGCCGGCTCTTCTGGAACGGTTTTTGGCGCGGCAGGAACGGCTAACTTTTTGACTCGTGCGACAGCAGTGCTGACAGTGATATTTTTTATTACAAGTATGGTACTAGCTGTACATGCGCGTGAACAAGCGGAAGATCAGTTTCGTTTAGATACACCCGTTTCAGCGCCACAAACCCCGCGTCCATTGACGCAAAATCCTCAGCAGTAGTTATTTTTACGAGCAGGCCTTGCTATTTGTAAGGGTTAGTTTTACAATGCTTGCCTGTTTTTATGATGTTTTATCTTAGTGATGCCAACCTCAAGCATGACGCTTATTATAAAATGAGCAGTAAGATAAAAGGTCAAAGCAGTAAATGATAGCCGTTATTCATACCAGTAGACGGTTAGCGATAAGCGATTGTGGTGGAATTGGTAGACACGCCATCTTGAGGGGGTGGTGGCGCAAGCTGTGGGGGTTCAAGTCCCCCCAATCGCACCAATTGAATAAGTAGTTTGTTTATAGCAATGTCGTTGTAGCAATTTTAATTTAAAGTTTATTTTAGATAAAGATTGACAAAGGGCAAAACCCTCTCTATAATATGCATTCTAAATTGTTGCGGGGTGGAGCAGTCTGGTAGCTCGTCGGGCTCATAACCCGAAGGTCGTTGGTTCAAATCCAGCCCCCGCTACCACTTTTTAATACTGATGTTTACACACTAAATATTCTGTTGTATTGAGATATCAGTGTCGATTAGCCCACCATTATGTTTGTGGGTTTTTTTGTATCTGATGCTTAGCATTATTAGCTCAGTACTATCATTATAATGACAGTATCTATTACACGTTTTAGCTAAGAAGAATAGATTTAAATCGATATTCTAATCCTAAATGACAGCATAAAATACTTGCCATCATTTGCTACCAGTCCCTGCAGATTGCTATGTTACGAGACTCGTAAGCAATACTATCTTCTACTCTATTCTTTACTACGTTGTCCTTGAAGATAACAATTTAATCCCTAATATGATTCACTAGGTATTAGCGGCATTGAGTATTATAATCAGCCTCTATGGTGATCAGCGCGTCGCTACTAAAACCACCGATAAGTGAACAGGAAAATATAAATAGATTATGAAGCTTTCGACCAAAGTTGCAGAATTGACTACGATTATTGCGCCTGCTGTAGCGGCTTGTGACGTCGCACTATGGGGCATTGAATTTACGCCACAAGGTAATCGCTCCTTGTTGCGCATTTATATCGAAGCCTTGCCTGAAGAGCAAGCGCAGGATAAACACGTCACTATTGAGGACTGCGCAGCGGTCAATCATCAGGTGAGCGGTGTGCTAGAAGTGCATGATCCTATTGCCGGCGAGTTTGTATTAGAAGTTTCGTCTCCAGGTTTTGATCGCGCCTTTTTCTCAGATGAGCAGATGCGTGATTACATAGGCCAAACGATAAGTTTGCGTTTGATCTCTGCGATTGGTCAGGGCGATAAAAAACGCCGCAAAGCCACTGGTAAGCTCGATAGTATGAGCGATAGTTCTTTACAGTTGACCACTAGTGATGGTGAGCGCTTTGAGATTGCACTAAGTAATATTGACAAAGCTAACTTAATTTATGAAGATGAGTAATGCTTAACAGTAGCAAACAGACAACAACATTTAAGCCAATTATAAGATGATAGGACAGGTATAGCATGAGTCGTGAAATTTTAACGGTAGTAGAAACCGTCAGTAATGAAAAGGGCTTAAATCCTGAAGATATCTTTGAAGCTATTGAAGATGCTTTGGTGGTCTCAACGAAAAAAAAGGTCTATACCGAGCAGCCTGAAGTGGCGGTTCGCGTAGCCATCGATCGTGACACTGGTGATTATGATACCTATCGCTATTGGACAGTAGTGGCTGATGAAGACCACGAGATGCCAGCTTGTCAACTTGCTATTACCGATCTTGATCAAGACGAGTGGTCAATTGGCGATGTTAAAGAAGAGCAGATAGAGTCGATTGAGTTTGGTCGTATTGCAGCCACGCAAGCTAAGCAAGTGATCATTCAAAAGATTCGTGAAGCGGAACGTGCCTTAGTAGCGGATGCCTTTGAGCCGCGTATTGGCGAGATGATGTATGGCGAAGTCAAAAAACAGACTCGTGATGGTTATATCGTTGATTTAGGCGATAACGCTGAAGGCTATTTATCACGCGATCAGATGTTGCCCCGTGAGCAGCTACGCGTCAAATCGCGTATCAATGCCATTCTTTATCATGTCAATCGTGACAATCGCGGCGCGCAGTTATTATTGTCGCGTACCCATCCTGAGATGCTCTCAGCCTTGATGCAAAAAGAAGTGCCGGAGATTGCAGAAGAGATCATCGAGATTCGTAATGTCGCTCGTCTGCCTGGTACTCGTGCTAAAATAGCGGTGAAAACCAATGATAACCGTATCGATCCGGTCGGCGCTTGTATCGGTATGCGCGGTACGCGTATCCAAGCGGTGCAGCAAGAGCTCGATGGCGAGCGTATTGATGTGGTGGTATGGTCAGATGATCCAGCACAGTTCATCATCAGTGCTTTAGAGCCTGCGGATGTAAGCAGTATTATTCTTGATGAAGATACTAAGACCGCTGATATCATCTTTAGCACGAATGATCAGCTGGCCCGCGCTATTGGCTCACAAGGTCAAAACGTGCGTCTGGCCTCTGAATTAACGGGCTATAAGCTCAATATGATGCTAGAAGAAGAGTATCAGCAGCGTCAACAAGATGAGACCAAAGCCTTTATTGATCTCTTCTATGATCGCTTAGAGGTTGATCAGGATCTAGCGCAAGCCCTTGTCGATATTGGCTTTACGAGTATCGAAGAAGTGGCTTACGTGCCGGTAGAAACCTTCTACGACATCGAAGGGCTAGATGACGAAGCGATTGACATGATTCAAGAGCGTGCTAAAGAAGTCGTCATCGCAGAAGAGCTTGTCAAACAACAAAACATGAAAGAGCCTAGTCAAGAGCTGCAAGATCTTGAAGGGATGACCGTCAGCTGGGCCTATAAAATGGCACAAAAAGACATCATCACCGTTGATGATTTGGCAGAGCAGGCAGTATTTGATATCGAAGATATCGAAGGCTTAGACTCCGAGACCGCAGGTAAGCTTATCATGAAAGCTCGGGAATCTTGGTTCAATGAATAGGTATTAGGAGCATACCGCTGTCTTTTGGTGGTATGCTATCGATAACTAAAGGCTGGTTTACGATATAAAAATCAAAACCAGCCTAAGCGCAATCATTTGTAGCCAACAACTGAATTGAATATATAGCAAATAATAGACAGTAGGTGATAATCAATGGCAGATAAGACCGTCAAAGAACTGGCAGACATGGTAGGCAAAACCGCTAGTGCTGTACAGCAGCAATTGCAGGATGCTGGGCTACCTGCTCGCGGGGAGGATGACTCAGTCACCGAACTTGAGCAAGAGAAGTTGGTGGCACATTTAAAGCAAAGTCATGGCCAACAAGAAAAGCGTCGCATTAGTCTCAAATCTAAAACGACTAGTACCGCTCGCGTGACTGGCTCTTCAGGTAAATCTAAGAGCGTCAATGTAGAGGTGCGTAAAAAGAAAGTATTCGATAAGCCTAATCCAGAAAAGATGGCTGAAGAATTAGCGGCGCGCGAGCAGGCAATAGCTGAAGCAAAACAGCGCGCTGAAAAAGAAGCAGAAGAGCGTAGCGCTGCTAAGAAAAAAGCAGAAGAGCGTCAAGCGGCAACTTTAGCGGCAATGCGTGCAAGCCTCGGCTCAAGCAAAAGCTCAGAAGATAAGAGCGATGATGTCGCCGCTTCTGTCGTGGTCAAAAAAGGTGGCAAAGCGGCAAGCGAGATCAAAGCGAAAGAGAAGAAAAAAGTCGCAGCTACTAAGCCAAAAGTTGAGACGGCAGCTGAGCGTAAAGCTCGTGAAGCTCGTGAAAAAGAAGAAGCTCGCCTACGCAAAATCGAGACGGAAACTCGCCAAGCACAGGCGGAAGAGGCGCAAAAGCGTACTCTCGAGCAAATGCGTAAAATGGCTGGTAAGTACACTGACCGTGAGCCAGTAGCGGAAGTTCGTAAAGACGAGCCATTGGCTAAAGGCTTAGTGGGTGATGCACTAGAAGAGTCGTTCGAAAAAGAACGCCGTGAAATCAAACGTGGTGCTAACAGTACCGGTGCTCGCGGTCGTCGCCGTAAAAACCAAGAAGAGCGCGAGATCAAAAACCGTAAAAACGGTTTGAGCTCTTCACAGTCAGGTCAGCACAAATTTGAAAAACCGGTCGAAAAGATTGTATACGATGTCGAAATCGCCGAGCAAATTACCGTCTCTGATCTTGCCCAGCGTATGGCAGTCAAAGCGCGTGAAGTGACCAAGTTGCTGATGAAAATGGGCGAGATGGCCACTGAGTCAGATACTATCGATCAAGCGACCGCCAGTCTTATCGTCGAAGAAATGGGTCATAACCCAGTTCCGGTCAGCGATACTAAAGTCGAAGATGATCTACACGAAGCCGTCGATGAGCGCAGTAGTAACGTGCAGACGCGTCCTCCGGTCGTGACTATTATGGGTCATGTTGACCATGGTAAAACCTCACTGCTTGATAAAATACGTGAAACCAAAGTAGCCACCGGCGAAGCTGGCGGTATTACTCAGCATATCGGTGCCTACCACGTAGAGACTGATCGAGGCGTGATTACCTTCCTAGATACTCCGGGTCATGCTGCCTTTAGCGCTATGCGTTCACGCGGTGCGCAAGCAACTGATATTGTGGTATTAGTGGTTGCCGCTGATGATGGCATGATGCCACAAACCGCAGAAGCGATCGATCATGCTCGCGCTGCAGGTACACCTTTGATTGTTGCTATTAACAAGATGGATAAACCAAGTGCTGATCCAGATCGTGTCCTAAACGAGCTGACGACCAAAGAAGTGGTTTCAGAAGAGTGGGGCGGTGATACGCCTATGGCACGTATCTCAGCCAAAACGGGCGAAGGTATCGATGAGCTACTAGAGTTTATTAGCTTACAAGCTGAGCTTATGGAATTAGAAGCGCCAACTGACGGTGCCGCTCAAGGCGTGGTTATTGAGTCGAAGCTTGAAAAAGGCCGTGGTCCAGTAGTTAGTGTCCTAGTCAAAAAAGGCACACTCAAACAAGGCGACCTGGTGCTAGCCGGTGAATACTACGGTAAAGTCCGCGCCCTTACTGATGAGAACGGTCAGCGTATCAAGTCAGCCGGTCCTTCTATTCCAGTCGAGATCTTAGGCTTGCCAGATACGCCAGCGGCGGGCAGTGAATTCTTAGTCGTTACCGATGAGAAAAAAGCTCGCGAAGTCGCTGACTTTAGAAGCAACCGTGAGCGTGAACAGCAGCTTGAGCGTCAGAACAAAATGCGTCTTGAGAGCATGTTTGAGCAGATGGAACAAGGCGATGTATCTTTCTTAAATATCGTCCTTAAAACCGATGTTCGTGGTTCGCTTGAAGCACTATTAGCAGCACTGAATGAGCTATCTACTGATGAAGTCAAAGTCCGAGTGATTAGCTCAGGCGTTGGCCCTATCTCAGAGTCGGATGTGACCCTTGCCGAATCAAGCGAAGCAGTACTACTAGGTTTCAATGTTCGTGCCGATAGCACCGCCCGCCGTAAAGCGGACACCGCTAATATGGATATTCGTTATTATAGCGTTATCTACGGCTTGATTGATGATGTTAAAGCCGCTATGAGTGGCCTGCTTGCTCCTGAGCACCGCGAGAAGATCTTAGGTATCGCTGAGGTGCGCGAAGTGTTCCGCTCTAGTAAATTCGGTGCGGCAGCAGGTTGTATGGTGGTCGAAGGTACGATCTATCGTAACAAGCCTATTCGCGTCCTACGTGATGATCAAGTTATCTTCACCGGTCAGCTGCAGTCATTGCGTCGCTACAAAGAGGACGTCAATGAAGTGCGTACTGGCATGGAATGCGGCCTAGCCGTTCGTGGCTACGATGTAGAAGCGGGCGATAAGATCGAAGTCTTTGAGATTCAAGAGTTCGAACGTACTATCTAAGCTTTTAGTTAACATATAGTTAGTCGCTAAGCAAAAGTAGCTAAGTACGCTATAGGCCTAACAGGTACATCCTGCTAGGCCTTTTTTATCATAGAGTTATGCTTATTATTAGCCTAATCGCTAAAGCAATAAAAATTAGAATGATTTGTTATAGAGTCACCTTATACCACTATTAGAACAGAAAATTAGGATAAAAATATGAATCAACGTTTACAGCGTTTATCAGATCAAATTCAGCGTGAGCTGGCGGTACTGATTCGCGATGAAGTCAACGATCCTCGCCTGACCGGCTTTGTCACTATCTCTAGCGTCAAAGTCAGCTCTGACCTAGGTTATGCTGATGTTTATGTCACTATCATGGAGCCTGAGCTCAACGATACGATGACTAAGACCAATCATGAAGAGAGTGTCAAAGTGCTTAATAAAGCCGCTGGGTTCTTGCGTACTGAGCTGAGCCACAGTCTCAAAACTCGTACCACACCGCGCTTGCGTTTTCATTACGATGAAGTGACCGCGCGAGGTAACTACATGATGGATCTCATCAATCAGGCAGTGACTAAGACTGAGCAAAATGAAGAAGAGACCGATAGCATTGATAATGAAGATTAATAATAATGACTAGTCAAAAAACGATAGCTAAACAAAAAGTCTCCGGCGTGATTTTAATCGATAAGCCGCAGGGTATGACCTCACAGCAAGTGGTATCAAAGGTAAAGTACTTGTTTCAGTCGCCTATGCACAATAGTAAAAAGGCCGGCCATACCGGCACGCTCGATCCGATGGCAACCGGTCTGCTACCTATTTGTCTCGGAGAAGCGACGAAGTTTAGTCATTATCAACTCGATGCTGATAAATCCTATCAGGCAACGATATTGCTTGGTAGTCAAACTGATACTGGCGATGCGGATGGTCAAGTCATCACGCAAGCAGAGATTCCAAAGCTGAATGGAGAATCACTAAACAGTCTGGCTCAGCAATTTATGGGCGCGCAGCAGCAAATACCGCCGATGTATTCAGCGCTCAAAAAAGACGGCAAAAAGTTGTACGAGTATGCCCGTGCTGGCATAGAGATTGACCGTCCTGCGCGCGATATTGTCATAAAATCGCTGACTTTGACACAAATTGATGCTGAGAAAATCGATTTGGTAGTGACTTGTAGTAAAGGCACCTATATCAGAGTATTAGGTGAAGATGTTGCCAAGGCACTAGGCACGTTAGGGCACTTAACAGCATTACGGCGTTTACAAGTGGGTAAGTTCGATCTTGAACAGGCTATTGATATCCCAAGCTTAGAAGCTTTACCTTTAGATGAGCGCTTTGAGCAGTTATTAGCGGTAGATGCTTGCGTCGATATTGCCGCTAAGATGTCGTTAGACGATGAGCAATGTCAGCGTCTACGTTTAGGTCAACGGCTAAATGTCTCTGAACAAATTGACGAGTCGCTAAAAAATTATATTCTACAAAGCTTGTCTCAAAACATTAAAGTAAAGTCAGAAAATGAGCCTGCTAGTAACAATAATGAGCAAATCCCTGAGTACGAGCTCCCTGTCGATATTAAGCTAATGGATGAGCAGGGTCGTTTTATTGGCTTAGGCGCTATCAGCCTCAATGGACGCCTACAACCTAAAAAAATCATTCATCTATAACGATAAAATCAGTTACTAGTGAATTACATTAATCACATACTCATACATTTCATTGCAGGTTTCGTGTATAACGAAACCTGCTTTTTTTATAAAGTGGTTAAGTCAGCTAGGGAAGGCTTGGCATAAAGACATAAAAATAATAAAAATTAAAATAAGAAGAAGCAAGGAAGAAAAGCTAAACAATAATAAATAGAGTTCAACTTAAGGACAGAGTTGCAACTTAGAGCATTAGACCTCTTGCAAAAGTCATAGTCTAAGCTCGGAATTAATGATACCAGCAAATAGCTTCATTCTAAGATCGTAGCGCTGACGACGGTTGCGATATTTATGA